>JBAXUJ010000043.1:0-9311 GCA_037129735.1 Opitutia bacterium
TTGCTTGATCGGTTTTTTTATCGTCCCATTTCTTTGGATTTTTCCAATATACTGAGTTCGACTGTTCAAGGTTATAGTTTACGGCATCAGAAATTGCGGCAAAAATAATCCAAGGTGAAAGTGCCAACATAAAAGCAGCGGCCACGAACTTAATTTTTTGTGAATCAAAACTAATTTGTCCGGCGATATCGCGGGGGATTAAATTCACGCCCAGCGCTGTCGGTGAAAGTAATCGAGAAGCTTCACCGACTACTTCCGAAAGTTGATGAATATGCTGCATCACATAATCAGCATTAATCTCGGAGCTCAGTGAAATAACGCCGAGTGGATTAAATTCTTCGACTGGCAATGCGAGTGCTTCGCTCAACTGTTGGCTAAGTCCGGGCACTTGGCTACTGCGACCTGTGATAACAATTTTAGTAGGACGACGACCCAAGCGCTTAATGCTGATGAGGCGACGATTAATGTCCTGACTCAAGCGACGGTTAAAGCTCTGCTTGTTCGCTTCTAAAATAGCAAATTGTGGATCCGTCTCAGGCAATTGAATGACGTGGGTGAAGAATCCAACCTTGAGGGACTCAGCATTAATCACGGGCTGTCCGGTATTATCCGAAATTCCTTGGGTAAGTAAATTTCCACCGAGATTAGCAGCTTGAATGCTCGTTCCCTTCGCGCTGATAAAACTTAATCCCGTGGTGCGTGCACCGACGTTGATAAATAAAATTTCTTCATCTTCAGCGATACCACCGCTGACAAATTGTTGAGCCTGTACATCTAAAATAGGAGCCGCTTGAATGACTTGTGGACGAATACCCGTTAGTGCAATCGCGTTAGCAATACGGCCCGCTTGATCGGTACGCAGAGCAAAAAGTAAAACTTCTGCTTCCACACCGTCCGTTGACATAATCTGACTATCCCAAACCACTTCATTAAGTGGATAAGGAATATTATTTTGAGCCTCAAAAGCGATAATCTGAGCCTGACGTGCACTCTCTACTTGGGCGACTTTAAGGGCTTTTTGTAAAAGTAAAAAACTAGGAACGATGATGGTAGCAGTACCCTTGATGTTTTTACTGGAAGCCAAACGGGCGACCGCACTCGTAGCTGCACCAATCCACTCTTCGTCACCGAGAGCGGGAGTTAAGTCCTCGGTGTAAAATTGTTCTAAAATTAACTTAGCCCCATCCGTACGAAACGCCGAAATGGAAACGTGCGAAGCAGCGAGGTTAACGATTAAATTTTTCTTACTCATTCTTCAAAAATAAAGTGGGTTATTTGGCGGATAAATCTTCCCGAATAAATTCAGGGCTGGGAGGAACCACGACCGGGACGTCTAGGTAATTGACGAGGAACTGGGGACGCAGGATACCAGGATTGTTTCCGGCACAACGGTCAGCGACATCTTTAGCTCCATCGAAGTTTTTCTTCTGAGACAGGTCGCGAGAAATGGCACGTGATTGTTCAGCAATGACATTACCTTTAGCGTCAAAAAGCGGTTCCTCATTTCCGGATACTTCGGCTTGAACATAATAGAAGTCGGGCTCTTTTCGGAGGTTATCGCGCTTAACCACATCCCCTGGTAAATAAAACGAAACCGTGCGCGGTTGGTTTACTTCTAGGGTTAAAATAGTAACCGCCGAGCGATAATAATTCCAATCTTCAGGCTTCGCGGATTTAGTTTTATAAACCTGAGTAACCGTGAGTTTGATTTTATCGACCCAGGTTTTATTGAGGGCCTTGGGATCAGGATTATAATTGGCGGCAACCTCAACCTGCATGCGATTCCAAGGGTTAATTTGTCCGCCCAATCTGTGCTGAAAAAACTTAACATCTTTAACCACAATCACTGACTTTGAATTTGCAGGCTGAGTCTTTTCGGACGCAGCATTGCCCCCCTGAGTAGCAGTCGCTTCGGCGAACAATCCTACAGGGAAAAAAACCAACACCAGGAGTACGGTGTGTACGGCTTTATTAAGGGGCATAAGCAATCTATCGGTAGGATTGATTACCCTATTGGCAAATGTAAAAAGGCTGGGAACCTAAATTTAAATGCAAATAACTTGCATTAAAATCAGGCAAGATTTATACCTCACCCCATGCTTCGATGGATCACTCTTAGCGGACTCTATTTAGGGCTCATTGTTGACGCTCAAGCGCAAATAACATCGAGCTTCACGATTATTGATTATTGGGTCGGAAAGCTAGTAACCGAGCCAGCTGCTATCCATCAATCCATCATCCCAAGCGGCGGAGAACTTCATGGCTATCAACTGAGTCCATCGGACAGTCTCAAACTCTCTAAATCGCAGGTAATCATTGGTTTAAGTCCGCGCTCTGAGCCCTGGCTAAATGATTGGATTAAGGCTAATAATCGCACCTCATCAGTTATTTGGATCAATGAAAGCACCAGCCGAGTAACTCACCCGTGGATGAGTCCGGCTGGCGCAAGAGCCATGGTAAAAACGCTGTATAGCGGACTCATGAGTCGAAAATTATGTTCGGAAGTTAATCTAAATCAATTACTTACAGAAATAAATGATGTAGAGTTATCGGTATCTCGGGTGCTGGCCACCGTTCCAGAAAATCGACGTTTGATCGTCACCCAGCACCCTAATCTATCGGCTTTTGCTGAGGCATTTAATCTCGAAGTTGTAGGCAGCATACTCGAAAGCCCCGAAGCAGAATCAGCCGATCCATCGGCGCAAAGGTACTCTCAACTATTAAAGCTGATTAAAGCCAGAAACGTCAGGGTCATTACCTGCGATGCTGGTCAAAATAGTCGCGTCGCCCTACAACTCGCCAAAGATGCAAAAATTAATCCGCCACTTCCATTAACCGTGGAGTACCTAGAAAAAAAAGGGACACCGGGTGATACCTGGCCGAGCATGATGCTCATCAATGCTAATAAAATTTCAGAAGCTCTAAAAAAATAATGCCGTCCACCAGATCCCATTTTAGGAAATTACTATCGGTAGCATTCAATAATTTGTTTCCTGCGGTTCCGTACGCGCCAGCTGAAAGCAGTGAGTCTGGTGACTGGGCAGTGAAAGTAAAAAATCTTGCGGTGCAGATTAAATCTCAGAACTCGCCCGTTTTTTCTGACGTTAGTTTTGAAATCCCTGTTCACTGTCGCACGGCCCTGATTGGTCCTAACGGTTCCGGAAAATCAACCTTACTAAAAACCTTAGCCGGTTTGGTACCCGATTATTCAGGAGAGATTAAATTATTTGGCAGCAAGCCACGACTCGGTCGCAGTCGAATTGCTTACCTAGCGCAGAGTCCGCAATTGAATCCTGATTTTCCTCTGCAACTTAAAAGACTCGTACAAATGGGCACTTACGCCCACCACGGATGGTTTGAAGAGTGTCATCACGCCGATGAAAAAGTGGCTTCGGCACTTAAGCTTTTAGAGTTAGAAGATTTAGTGGATCGCTCCGTGCACAATCTGTCGGGCGGACAATTACAACGTGGTCTGTTAGCACGAGCTGCCGTGCAAGGTGCGGAGATTCTCTTGTTAGACGAACCCTATGCCGCGCTCGACACAAAAAGTAGAGAAATCGTAGAAAATTTTCTTTTTCACAAAGACAATTCTTTCACGGTAATTATGGCGACACACGAGACGGCGGACTCGAAAAAATTCGATCGCGTGTTAGAAATCAACCACGGCAGTTTAAAAACTATTCATGCCTGCCTTGGGCATAAAAATCATCATGCTTAACACCCTCTTATCCGCCTTTCAGGAAGAATTTTTTCTGCGCGCGCTTCTCGCTTTATTTTTAAGCGGAATCTCTGCCGCATGCTTAGGTTCTTATATTATTTTGAGGCGCATGTCATTCATCAGCACCGCGATGACTCACTCCATTTTACCAGGCGTCGTACTCGCAGTCCTACTGGGATTTTCTGCTTATTGGGGCGCACTCATCGCAGCCTTACTCACCGCTGCGGGGATTGCCTGGATTTCATCGCGTAAGGGAAGTAGCGAGGATAGTGCGATTGGCGTAATGCTTTCGGTGATGTTCGCCCTAGGCATTGCGTTCATGGGATTATCCCATTCGTGGCGTGATTTTACTGGGCTGCTTTTCGGAAGTATTGTTTCCGTTAGCACCGAGGATATTGGAGTGATTTTGGGCACCACTTTCATTGTTCTTTTTTGCCTTAGACTGCTGCATAAAGAGTTAGAACTGGCGTCGTTTGACGAAGAATACGCTCATCTCTTGGGTGCACGACCCGTGTTACTGAGATCTGTGCTTCTCATCTTAATTGCCTTAGCGGCGGTAGCCAGCGTGCGCTTAGTAGGAGCACTACTCACTACAGCTCTTTTTATTATTCCTTCAACGACCGGTGTTTTAATCGGAAAAAATCTTAAGGAAGTAATGGGGTGGAGTGTGCTCTGTGCCTGCGGCGGTGGCACACTGGGTCTGATTATTTCTTACACCTTCCAGGGAATTCCAGCCGGCGCAGCCATTGTACTCGGGTGTGCGATTCCCTACTTTATCGTTCGAATCAAAAACGCTTAACGACCAGACGAAGAAGAATCCTGAGGGCCTGTTGAGGAACTGTCGCCGCTGCGGAATTCACCACCTGAAGAACGGTCACGTGGATAGTCGGAACCGCGTTCGCCCCTATGAAATCGACGCGAAGAAGAGTGCCTGAATCGTCTCGAAGAATGGCGTGATGAACGACGTGAGAAATCGCGGTTTTGGCGTGAGCCACTGCGACGTAAATGGCGGCTGCTGCGTTCACGCTTGGAAAGCATCCAGCTTCTAAAACCAAAAACCACGGCCATGGTGACGGCCGCAAAGGCTAAAATGTATGAGAGAGCACTGTCCATATCTTCTGTTTAACATAATATTTCCCATTTTGCAAACAACCAATGAAGGTTTTGTCATAAATCGGTAATGGATTTAAGGATAAAGGGGAGCCATCGCTGACGATTTATGTGCAACTTTGCTGAGCGATGAGAGAGTCCAGATTTAAGCGGCAGCAGGACTAACTCGTTCATAATTCTAATAAAACTTTACTATAATTTTCTAGTGGGTAGTTTCTAATCGATATAAATCATGGCTAAAAAATCGCCTCAACATAGAGATTCTCATACCAAAGAATCACATCTCGTCATCCAAGATGCTCTTTTACATGTCGGAAAATTAAGCACTTCGAAAAAGAAAACCCAGTTGGAAGTTCATCGCGAAATTGCTAAGTCGCTTAATATTTCTACAGCTATGTTGTACAAGTGGCGCGAGCAACCTCACAAAGGATCTGGCCACACTAATCCCTTAGATCGTGTCGCCACCTTGATTAGTGCCACCGGCGACGAACGTATTGTCGACTGGCTCGCCCATAAATCCGGCGGTCACTTTATTCGCGATGAAGTACACACCGCCTCACCCGAACTTTTCCGCGCCTCCAATGCACTGATCAAAGATTTTAGCCTTTTAATTACCGAAGTGGTGAATGCCTGTGAAGACCAACAGATTTCTCCAGCCGAGTCGGTGGTTTTACGCGAAAAATGGAATTCACTGAGAAAACGAGCGGAAGGTTTTGTTCGGGCCTGTGAAAAAGGTACTTACGGTTCCAAGTAAAAATAGTCTGTTGATTCACCTAAGAAAGGTTATTGTTTAACACGATGACCGCTCAACCCATCCATCTTTACGGAGACCCAGTGCTCCGTGCCCAAGGTGATGTCGTGCGCGAATTCGGCCCAGCGCTACGTGCGATTGGCGACGGGATGCTTGCCTCGATGAGAGCCGCGCGTGGCATCGGTTTAGCCGCACCCCAAGTTGGACTCTCGCTTCAACTTTTTGTCATCGATGTTAAAGACAAAGAAAATCCCTTGATTTTAAACGGTAAAGTAGTTGATCCAGAAACCGTCATGCCGATGCTTTTTGCCAATGCTACGGTAACCATTCCAGCGGGCGAAAAAGAAATTTATACGGAAGGCTGTCTATCTTTCCCTGGCATCACGGGCGACGTCGAGCGTGTTGAAAAAACGATCGTTCAATTTAGAGATGTATCCGGGGCTCCTCACACCCTCGAGTGCTCAGGTATTTTAGCACGATGTGTTCAACACGAACACGACCACTGCCAAGGTATTTTATTTATTGATCGAATGACTCGCGCCCATCAGCTGCTCGTTTCATCTAAAATTAAGAAATTAAAAAAGAAGACTTTGTCTGAATTAAAAAAGACTAAAACTAAGTCTTAATTTATTTAGTCGGACGAGTTCCTGGTGCAGCCACAGCTTTCGCGGCTTCGCCTGGTTTAAGCTGTTCTTCTAATTTTACTGAAAGCAGGCCGACATCAATCACGTCAGAGCCAGTCGCTTCACAGGAAATTTTGAAATTTTTGTTCAAATCATTGCCTCCTTCGAGTGACGTAATTTTCCAAGTAGCTTTAGCACCGTCGAGGCCCGGAGCATCGCCGCCCAAAATATCAACCAGAGATTGGCTGGCACCGACTCCAACTTTACTGTCACTTAAACAAAGATGCCGTAAGAGTGCACTCCCAAGAGGTGAATTTGTACGAGCGTATGATACAACTCGATCACCCGAAGACGAAAGACGTGGTAAAAAACTTTTTTCGTCATGCAGATTAACAGTCGCATTATAAACTTTGGCTACCGACTCAGAGGGATTGAAAGTGGTTAAGTACATTTCCGAGCCAATCAAACGCATGGTATAGGCATCAGCCATTCTTACCATTAAGAGAGTGAGACTGTTGTCATTCGTAAGGCCGTAGACTTCAACCCAGACCAGCGTAGTATTCCGCGGAGATGACACCTTCCAGTCTTTACTTAATTGCGGTGCAGTCGCGCCTGAACCCACTTTATAAATATAACCGCCTTCTGGTACCGCGGCCAAACCGTTAGCATCAGCCTTGGTCCAAGCAGCTCGTAATGATTCAGTCACCGCGGGAGTTTTTAAAACTTTGCCGTCATTAAGTAGCGTCATCGATCCCACAATGTGATGGGTTTTATAACCACCATCGCGGGCAATTTTTTGCAGGCGAACGGACGCTAAGTTTAAACAATAGCCCACCTTGGATTGGGTTAAATCCTCAGTTAATTCTTCTGTTCTGGTTAAAGCCGTAGAACGTGAAGTGGCTAAGCGACGTAACCGATCTAAAGTGGCTGTAGCCGCCGCAACCTGAGCTTTTCCTTCATCAATGATTTTTTGGGCCCGCGCTTTAGCCTGTTCGGGAGTTTCCTGAAATGCCCCTGTTGTCGTGATGCGTGGAGCATTTAAAATACTATTACCCTGTTGAAGACGCTGCTGGCCTAACTCCATTTGTCGCACGGCCTTACCCCATTCGATGACTTCACCCTGATTGGCTTTTAAGTACTGTGGTACCTCGGGATCAGAAATTAACTTAACGGGTGCTGGCGCAGTCTCGGCAGCAGCAAGAAGAGCAAAACTAGCAAGGAGTGCGTACATTTTAGGACTCGTCGAACTTACGATTAAAAAGTGTTTCCATTTCCTCGAGGAATTGGGCGGCCTCTTTGCCTTTAACGGAAAATTTTAAGCGGGATCCTTGACCGGCAGCTAACATCATGAGTCCCATGATGCTTTTGCCGTTAACGACTTCATCATCTTTTGAAACGGTTATCTCGAGGTCTGCATAACGATTGGCCAGACGCACAATCTGTGCAGACGGACGGGTATGAATGCCCATTTTGTTTTGGACGGTGAATTCGCGGGCAATAACCTCAGGGTTTTCTTCCATGGAATAGGGCGAGGGGGCGGGGAAAAGTATAAAGGAAGGGGCATCGGGAAGGCTAAAGGGTCAAGTCTAAACCCCTACCCTGCAGGTTCGCTTGACCTTCCCGCCTAGAGTCCTCCAATCATACACCTAAATCTGCACTCCCGTGGCCAAGCCCGCTGTCATCACCCATCCTGAATCTCTGAAAAACCCCGCAGGGCCATCGGAATATTCTAAACACCCAGTCAATAGCTCTCTTACTAAAGAGGCTAAAATTGCACTCTACACCAAAATGGCACGCATCCGCCATTTTGAACAGCGCTGCATTCGCGTCTACCAACAAGGAAAAATTGGTGGCTTCCTCCACCTCTACGTTGGCCAAGAAGCCGTCGCCGCTGGAACAATTTCACTCTTAGGCAAACACGACCACATCATCACCGGCTATCGCGATCACGGTCACGGTCTCATGGTCGGTATGGGCATGAAAGAATGTATGGCAGAGTTGACTGGAAAAGTCACCGGATGCTCAAAAGGTAAAGGTGGCTCGATGCACTACTTCGCTCCTGATAAAAATTATTGGGGCGGTCACGGAATCGTCGGCGGACAAGCTCCCCTCGGAACGGGACTCGCTTACGCCGTAAAATATCGTGGCGAAAAAGGTTCATGCCTCACGTACATGGGTGATGGCGCCGTCAATCAAGGCGCTGTACATGAAGCTTATAACTTAGCCGCTCTCTGGGACTTGCCTGTAATTTTCGTCGTCGAAAATAATGGCTACTCAATGGGTACATCCCAAGAACGTTCCACCGCGCACCCAGGCTGCCTAGCTAAACGCGCCGAAGGTTACAACATGGCTTGGGATGTGATTAACGGTCACGATGTTTATGAAGTGCGCGCTAAGACAGCGGCGGCTTTAAAACGCGCCCACGAAGAATCCAAGCCCACTGTTTTAGAAATTTTCACCTATCGCTATTTCGGTCACTCTATGGCCGACCCTGATAAAACTTATCGTGATAAAGAAGAAATCAAAGAGTACCGTGATAAAAAAGATCCCGTACTGCTCTTCGAAAAAGAATTGCTCGCGGAAAAAGTTCTGACTCCTGAACTCGTTGAATCAATCAACACCGCCGCGATGGAAGAAGCCGATGCCGCTGCGGCCTTTGCGGATGAATCACCCGAGCCGACCCAAGCCGACATCACCAAACACATTTACTGGGAAGAAGATAATCGCGGTAAAAACTCCACCAGCAGCGGAACCATCATTTTCGAATAATTTATTTCATGGCTATTATTTCCTACAGAGAAGCGCTCCGAGCAGCAATGCGCGATGAATTAAAGCGCGATGAAAACGTTGTCATCATGGGCGAAGAAGTCGCTCAATTTAACGGAGCTTATAAAATTACCGAAGGTTTACTCAAAGAGTTTGGACCTAAGCGTATCGTCGACACTCCCATTTCTGAAGCAGGCTTCATTGGTCTCGGTATCGGTGCCTCCATGTTAGGTATTCGCCCTGTCATGGAATTAATGTTCTGGTCTTTCTCCTACGTCGCCTTCGACCAAATTGTAAATAACGCCGGCAACATTCGTTACATGTCGGGCGGATTAATTAATTG
>JBAXUJ010000044.1:0-9204 GCA_037129735.1 Opitutia bacterium
CCTCAAATTATCGATTGTTTGAAACGTGAGTTACAACCGCGTGAAATCGTGATTCGCAATGATGCCTCGGTTCGAAAACTTGAAGGCTTAGATAATAGTATCACCACGGCGTCGGGCAATCCGCTCGAACCCTGCTGGATGAAAGTCGGAGATATTGAAGTCCGCGTCGATTTAATGGGCGGTCAGAAAACCGGAATGTATCTCGACCAAATCGAACAACATGCTCGCATCGCTCAATTAGCTAAAGGCCGTCGCGTGCTGGACACTTTTTGTAATCAGGGTGGATTTGGCTTAGCTTGTGCAAAGGCCGGCGCACTGTCGGTGTTGGGTCTAGATTCATCAGAAGACGCCATCCAAGCCGCTCGCATGGCTGCAGAGCGTAATCAGCTCAATGCAACTTTCGAAGTCGCTAACGTTTTTGATTGGTTTGGCGCTAACCGCGAAGTGACCTTTGATTTGATTATCCTGGATCCTCCTCCATTCGCTCGCAGTAAGGAGTCAGTCGACGGAGCCATGCGCGGATACAAAGAACTTAATTTACGAGCTCTTCGTTTACTTTCGCCCAAGGGTATTCTTGCGACCTACTCCTGCTCGCATCGCATCTCGGATGAAATGTATTTCGACGTTGTCCAATCCGCGGCTAGCGATGCTCGCCGCCAAGCCATCTTGCTCGATTCTGTTTCGCAACCTTCCGACCACCCGATTCTCTTAAATTTCCCTGAAAGTCGTTATCTCAAAGGTTTTATTCTCGAAGTTCGGTCCTAATCGCTATTATTTTTAATCTGACCTTATGATAGTTTCCCTTCGCGGTAAATTAATTGAAGCCACGGTGCTTCGCGTGGTGATTGAATCTGCTGGCGTAGGCTATGAAGTAAATATTCCTGTAACCACGGCCGAACGCCTACCTAAAGTAGGCTCAGAGATATTTTTATTAATCCATCATGCGTTTCGTGAAGATGGCCAAGCGCTGTATGGTTTCGCTGTTCCTGAGGAGCGTGATTTTTTCCGTCTGCTCGTTGAAAAAGTTTCGGGTGTCGGCCCCAAATTAGCACTCACGATTTTAAGTCGTCTCTCATTACCCGTGTTGCGTGATGCGATTACACGAGGTGACGTTGCACTTTTATCTCAATGTCCTGGGATCGGCAAAAAAACTGCTGAGCGTTTAGTAATCGAACTACGTGATAAAGTAGGCGTCGATTCCGGTACCTCATCGGTCGGTGCAAGTCTGCCCTCAAGCGCACAGCCTTCAGCGGTGTCCGATGCGGTAGCGGCTTTAATTGCACTGGGTAATAAGGCCGTTGATGCCGATAAAGCCGTCCGCGCTGCTGTGCTTAAACTCGGTTCAGGCGCGACCGCTGATCAGTTAGTCAAAGCGGCGTTGGGGAGGTAGCCTAAATTGAGGGGACAAGTGGGCAAGGTGACACGGGGACAAGGGGAATGTGTGTAGGAAATTATTATGGTAAATTTATACTAGGAGATTAAAACTTAGATATTAATCCCCACCATTCACCATGCTCGCAAAGAAAATAGCTCTCGGTTTCGGCCTCGCCATCATTTTTCCCATGATGATTCATTATGGCGTAAGCACATTTAGTCCTGCGCCTAAATTCGAGAGTTACGTAAAGCAGGAAGAGTTTAATAAAACAGCTACTGCCCAAGAAAAGATACAAAAAGAAGAAGCGAGAGAGTCCGCTCAGAAGCAGTTTGAAAAACATCTCTACATGGTCGCTGTTCCTCTCGGCTTGGTTGCCATTCTTATTGGCGCATTTTTAAGAGTTCAATCTATCGGATCGGGTTTGATGATTGGCGGAATTTTTTCGATCACGGATGGCTATATAAACTACTGGTCGCACTTAGCCGACTTGATGAGATTTTTATCTCTCTTAGCCGCATTCGTCATACTTCTCATTGTAGGCTATAAGAAGATTGAGAAGGCGTAGTTGTCCAGGGGACACGTGGGCAAGGTGACACGGGGAGATGTCAGGACGCGACGCAGTCGCGCCCCTACTTTG
The DNA here is from genome assembly GCA_037129735.1 of Opitutia bacterium. Classification (GTDB taxonomy): domain Bacteria; phylum Verrucomicrobiota; class Verrucomicrobiia; order Opitutales; family UBA953; genus UBA953. The sequence goes on from JBAXUJ010000044.1 coordinate 2,013, forward strand.
CTAAGAATGCAAATACACAACCCCTTGTCACCATGTCCCCGTGTCACCTTGCCCACTAAGCTTGATTACTTTAACCCCAGGACGTCTTCCATTGAGTACAGGCCGGCTGACTTGCCTTTAACCCAATGAGCGGCTCTGACGGCACCACGGGCAAAGATTTCACGGTTCGCAGCTTTGTGGGTGAGTTCAATACGCTCACCTTCAGCGGCAAACATGACCGTGTGATCGCCGACGACATCCCCACCGCGAATGGCATGAACGCCAATTTCACCGAGAGGACGTTCACCGACTTGGCCCTCACGTCCGTGCTTCAGCGCATCAGCCGCAAGTTTACGTTCTTCTAATAAAATTTTGAGTAAGGTTTCGGCGGTTCCGCTGGGTGCATCTTTTTTAAGACGGTGATGCATCTCCGTGACTTCAATATCCCAGCGACCAGCTTGGCTTAAAGCGCGAGCAGCTTGACGAACTAGAGCGTTAAGAAGGGTAACACCGACAGAATAATTTCCAGCCCAGACCACCGGAATACCTTTAATAGCTTCCGCGATTTGCTTTTTTTCTTCAGCGGTGTGTCCGGTGGTGCCGATGATTAATGGCTTTTTATGCTCAGCACAAATTTTAGCTACCGCAAGAGTTGCGGAGTGAAATGAAAAATCAATGACCACGTCGGCACTGTTGATCGATTTTTTCAAATCGTCACCTTGATCGAGTCCAGCGACTACTTGCGCGTTTTCGCTATTGGCAACGGCGATGATGGCTTGGCCCATACGACCCTTGGCACCATTCAATAAGATTTGGAGGGAGTGACTCATCGGATGGAAGATTTATAAGCGTCTGCCGTGGTTTCTACAAGTTTACGATTGGCTTCAGACATTTCGCAAAGGGGTAGGCGTACTTCGGCTGACTGGATAAGCTTATCTCGATGCATCAAGTGTTTTACGGGCACTGGATTGGGCTCAACGAAGAGCACTTTGAAGATTTCGGCTAATTGATTATGAAGAACTTTTGCTTCAGCAAATTTCTTGGCTTGGACGAGTTGAGCGAGTTTCGCAACGGGTGCAGGTAGCCAGTTCGACGCTACAGAGATAATTCCCTGTGCGCCGACTTCACCAAACGCCACGGTTAAGGAGTCGTCTCCACTCAGCACTAAAAATTCAGGATCGAGCTCTTTGACTAAGCGTGCGGCTTTCTCAACTTGGCCACCGGCTTCTTTAATACCGATGATATTACGATGGGCTTTGCGGAGTCGCACCACCGTCTCGACCGCGATTTCAATTCCGCAACGACCAGGAATTGAATAAAGCATAATCGGCTTCTCGGTAGATTCTGCGATGACTGAGAAGTGACGATAAAGTCCTTCTTGGCTGGGTTTGTTGTAGTAAGGGGCAACGAGTAAAAAGGCGTCGGCACCTACTTCGTCGGCACGCTTGGTTAAATCGAGGGCCTCGGTGGTCGCATTGGATCCTGTTCCGGCCATGACAGGTACGCGGCCTGCAGAGTATTCAACGGTGCGTTGAATGACTTCGATGTGCTCATCGTAATCTAAAGTGGGGGATTCGCCGGTGGTGCCTACAGAAATCAGACCGTTGATGCCGCCCGCGATTTGAAAATCGACTAGCTTCTTTAAATCATCCCAAGCTACTTTGCCGTTAAGGAAAGGAGTGATGAGCGCAGTGTGTGCTCCCGCATAGACTTTGGGGTCTTTGAAGCGAATGGACTTTCCGTGAGATGACATGGTGCGTTGGTCGACTAAAACAAACTCTTCAAAGTCTCGGCTGACAAACCAAAAGCCAGTTTTCGCCTCTAAATCTTAAACATTTTGAAGCGAATGGGCTATATTGGCAGACTTTGCCGTTGTGCGAGTGGTTTGAAAATAACCATTGAGCAAAGACTTAAATAAGATTGGGCTAACGGTAATGGGCAAAGTTTTACCATTAGCAGCGCGAGAACTCGGTGGTACTGGTTCACCGATTATTATTCTGCATGGTCTCCTAGGCTCATCGCGTAATTGGCAATCTGCAGGTGTAGCTCTAGCCGCGAGTGGTCATCGCGTAGTTGGATTAGATCTAAGAAATCATGGTAGTTCTCCCTGGGATGATGATTGTAGCTACACCGCGATGGCCGAAGACGTACGCACTTACTTGCTGTCAGAGAAATTAAATTCTGTGCATCTCGTCGGACACAGCATGGGCGGAAAAGTGGCGATGCGTTTAGCGCTGAGATATCCCGAGTTAGTCAGTCGTCTCACGGTGGTCGATATCGCTCCTCGTAGTTACTCCGATCGCGTACGAGTAGAATTTACGGCCATGAACTCAATTGATTTAACCAAAATTAAATCACGTCGCGATGCTGAGAATCAACTCATGGATACGGTGACCGACTGGGGGATGCGGCAGTTCATTTTAACCAATCTTAATAGTTACGAAAACGGTGTCTGGAAATGGACGGTGAATCGCGAAGCTCTGACTCAATCACTTAAATCCATCCTCGATTTCGACATTGTTGATTCCGAGACTTTCAACGGACCCACGTGTTTTATTCGCGGAGGTAAGTCGAACTACATCACGGATGCGGATAGTATTTTAATTAAGAAGCACTTTCCTTTAGCGGATATCATTACACTGCCTGAAAGTGGACATAATCCGCATTTTGATGCCAGGGCTGGATTTGTGGATGCCGTCTTGAAATCTGACTAAACAAAAAGACCTTCCGGGTGGAAGGTCTTTGTTTAAAGCGATTTACTAAGATTTATTTAGTATTCGCTTTGATCCATTCAGCTTCGCTGATGTCGCCGCTCTTGTCGGCATCATAACGAACGAAGCTCTTCTCTGCCTTCGCTTGGTCTTTTTTGCGAACGGCTAAGAATTCTTCTTTGGTTACTTTGCCGTCGTGGTTGGCATCCGCTTTTTTGAAGTCAGCCGAGAGTTGGTCTGCGGTTTTAACAACAGCAGGTGTAGTTGTTGCAGGGGCGGCGGTAGCAGAACCGTTAGCATCGACGCCACTGAACATCGCGTCCTCGTCTTTGTTCTTCGCTGCAGTATCAACGAATTTATTTTTCTTACCTTTGCCGATCACAACTGCATCTGGATTAGGAGCTGTAATCGGTGGAGGTAGGAATTTAGAGAGACGCTCGATAACGGCTTTGTTTTCAGCCTTGTTCGCTAAGTTAACAGGCTCGGTAGGAGCGTTTACTTCGTCGTATAATTCGGTGTCGTAGATCTTATTGTCTTCGATACCGCGCCAGAGGATGAGGCGCCAGCGTTCGTCGCGGATACTGTAACCCATGATGTTGCATTTGCCGCCTTTAATGAATCCGTCCTTAACCGCAGGAGCTTCTTTATTCACTTTAGGATATTGGCTCATCGCTACTTCTTTAACTTTCACTGAGGGATTTTCTAAAACCGGGCGGAGTGATACGCCATCGGTGTCTGGTTTGGGTAATCCGCAAAGATCTGCGAGGGTAGGATAGACGTCTACGAATTCGACGAGTGAGTCAGTCTTCGTATTGGTATTCTTCATGTTAGGGTAGCTGAAGATAAGCGGTGCACGTGTATCGGTTTCGAAGTTGGTGTGCTTGCCCCATTCTTGGTGGTCACCGAGTTTCCAACCGTGATCGCCCCAGAGAACGATGACAGTGCTGTCCGCTAAACCTTCTTTTTCTAAAGCATCGAGAACGATTCCGAGATTTGCATCGGTGTAACTGATAGCCGCATAGTAACCGTGACGTAGGTCTTTGGTTAATTTTTCAGGCAGAGCCGTGAAGCTTTGCTTTTTCTCTTTCGGAGGAATGTTCGTGTAAGAGTGTAATTCACCGCTGTCGCTGTCGTTGGCGTAGAGAGGTGCGCCTTCAGGGTATTTGCTGCTGGTATCAGGTAATTTGTCCGCGTCGTACATATCCCAGTATTTCTTAGGGGAAACGAAGGGGAGGTGTGGCTTGGAGAAACCTACAGCGAGGAAGAAGGGCTGATCCTTTTTCTTCAGTTCACCGATTGTTTTAGCAGCGAGGCGTGCAGTTTTTCCGTCAGTGTAGAAGTCATCAGCGACATCGCCGGCTTCGAAGGCAGGACCTTTAACTTTTTCTGCCCCGCTAGTCTTAGAATTTTCTAAGGCTTGGCGATTTTCTGGTTTTGCGTAAATTTCTGCTTCAGGAGTGCCCCAAGGTACTGACCAGCCCACAGTGTCATCGAATCCACCGTGGAAGATTTTACCCATGCCTTGTGAGAAGTAACCGTTCTTAATAAAGAATTGTCCGAGCGATACGGTATTAGGAAGAGCCGTGCGGAAGTGTGTTTCTAAATCCCAAACGCGCGTCGCGTCTGGACGTTTACCTGTCATGATAGACGCACGGGAAGGACTGCAGACGGCTTGTTGGCAGTAAGCGCGATTAAATACCATACCGCGTTTCGCGAGACGATCAAAGTTAGGAGTCTTGATGACAGTGTTACCGTAACAGCTTAGTTCAGGACGAAGGTCATCAACGACGAGAAAGAGTACGTTCAGTTTTTTCTCTTCGGCGCAAAGTTGGGTGCTGAGCAGTCCGAGGGTGATGAGGGTAAGTAACTTTTTCATTATTAAGGGTATCGTTGTGTTCATAGGTAACACCCCAATGGCTAACAAGTTCCAAAATCGTTAAATTGGGCTAATTACGGCAAATTTTCGGAATCTTGCTATTTGGATTTAGGTAACCTAGCGATGAATGGATTGCATGTCGGAATCTCGCTTAAAGTTTAAATTAGAGGCCAAAGCCTCCGGCTCACGTGCCCGCGCAGCGACCTTTCATACTCTGCATAATGAAGTAAAAACCCCCTTGTTTATGCCAGTGGGTACGCAGGCCACGGTCAAAGCCCAAACGTTCGAAACATTACACGACTCGGGTTCACAAATTCTCTTAGCGAATACCTACCATCTTTTACTCCGACCAGGCCCAGAAGTTTTTCAAAAGTTTGGAGGGATTCATTCCTTTATGAACTGGGGTAAGTCGGTTCTGACCGATTCGGGTGGTTACCAAATTTTTTCATTACCTCATTCTCGTTCAATCGGTGAAGACGGCGCAGAATTCAGAAGTTACGTGGATGGTAAAAAAATTCTGCTGAGTCCCGAAGTGAGTATCGCGACCCAAATGGCCATTGGCAGTGATATCATGATGGTGCTGGATCAGTGCATCCCGTCGACTGCTGATAAGGCGACGGCAAAGCGCGCTTTAGAAATCACCCAACGTTGGGCAGTGCGAAGTTTGAAAGCTCGCGGTGAATCTTTGCAGTCGATGTTCGGTATCGTACAAGGTGCGCTCTATCCTGAACTTCGAAAACAAAGTGCGGAGGGTTTAACTCAATTACCCTTTGATGGATTCGCAATTGGTGGTCTCGCGGTCGGTGAAGAAAAACAAGAACGTGAAGACACTTGCGAAATCGCCGCCGCACTTTTGCCCGAAGATAAACCACGTTATTTAATGGGCGTGGGAACACCGCTCGATTTACTTGAGGCCGTGCATCGCGGGGTGGATATGTTTGACTGCATTATCCCCAATAAAGTCGCCCAATTCGGCACTGCTTTCACCTCCAAAGGTTTACTCCAATTACGTCGTTCCGTTTACAAATTCTCGGAGGAAAAAATCGATGCCCGTTGTGCTTGTCCCGTCTGTCAAAAATATAGTCGTGGTTATTTACATCACTTAACAAAAACGCGTGAGCCTTTGGGTTGGACGCTGCTTGGTCAGCACAACATCGCATTTTATCATCAGATGATGCGCGAGATTCGTCAGAGTATTTTAGAGGATAGATTTTTAGCCTATTACAATGACCGACGTTCCGTGCTTGCGGTTGAAGATGCGGAGAATCCGGCCAGCCCTCCAAAGGTCGGCAAGGAACGACGTCCACGTACACTCGGTGATTACGTGGTGCACATCGCGCCCGCCGGCTTTGCGAGTATTAAGCAAGTGTCATCGGGCGAAATCATGCATTCGCACACGCCTCCGATGGATGAGGCTAAATCTCTGTACGTCGATCAGGCTGAGTTATTAAAACATTTACGTCTACCCGAAGGAAAGTCGGCACAGGATGTTTCTGAACTGATTATTTGGGATGTGGGTTTGGGTGCGGCCACGAATGCGATGGCTGCCGTGCAATGTTATGAGAAACTTGCCAGTGAGGGTGAAGTGCGTCGGATGAAAATCATCAGCTTCGAAAATAATCTCGATGCGCTGCGTTTAGCCCTCACCCATAAATCTAAATTTGAGTATCTGCGTCACAGTGCTCCCGATGCACTATTAGCCCGTAAAAATTGGGTTTCTCGACAGTTCTTGGGATTGAGTTGGGAATTACACGAAGGCGATTTTTGGGAAATGGCTCCCAAGGTCTCAGAAAAACCTGACATCATTTTCTACGATTTCTTTTCGCATAAAACCGATACTCACGGTTGGCATCCCGACGCGTTTAAAAAATTATTCTCGATCGTGAAGTCGGATAAGTCGCTCGCTCTCTTTACGTATTCAGCTTCGACCGCGGTGCGTGCCAGTTTGTTGGCTGCAGGTTTTAATGTCGCTGCCGGTGTGGCCACGGGTGTAAAAAATGAAACGACGATTGCGTTGATTCATCCGGAGAAATCATTGAGTCGGTATCCTTTGCTCGATCGTGAATGGCTCAGCAAGTGGGAGCGATCTAATGCAAAATTCCCCGCGATGCTCGCTACAGCTGATCAGCCTAAGTTTGAGCAATTGATTCGAAGTCATCAGCAATTTGCGTTGTAACTTCGTTATCTTTGAAGTGTTAAAGAGTTGATGAAATTTTTCTCGGTCAGAACTGTTTTGTGGACTGCATTCATTTTAGCTGCACTGACCTGGATGAGTCCGATAGGTGCTCAACAGGCTGATAATACTGGGGATTCTCGTCCTCCGCGACCCGAGGGCGGGCCGCCTGGTGGTAAGGGTGGTCCTGGTGGTGGCGGCGGTCAGCGCGGTCCTCGTGTCGCCGCTGCAAAGACATTACCTGCGGATCGTCCATTGCAGGATTTGTGGATTCCGCCTTTACTAGAAGGTAAAACAATCGAACTCACCCTCTCAGCGAGTACGAAAAATTTTGCGGGAGTGGTGACGCCGACACTCGGTTATAATAAAAATAATTTCTGGGGTCCGACCTTAGTTTTTAACCAAGGCGATACGGTGCAAATCAATGTGAAGAATGATACGAAAGAAGTAACC
>JBAXUJ010000045.1:0-9101 GCA_037129735.1 Opitutia bacterium
GATTTAAAAGGGCTTAGTCCCCACCAATCGCGACCACGTTGTTTCATTTGCGTGTAGTCGCCTGCCAGAGCTACAATATCAGCTCGTTGTCTTAAGTCGTCGATGGATCTGCGTGAGATGAGTGCCACTGCTGTCAAGGGGTGTGTGTCAAGGGGGTCGGTGCAACTGAAAATATTGCTAAATTAACTCTTAATACAAGCAGGGGTTTGCCTTAGGACTAAAAATAAGCATTACCACCTTTGTGCGGCTATCACGAATCTTACCTCCCGTTTTAACGGCGTTAATCATCCTGATTATCTGGCAGGTATTACCGCCTATTCTGGAAATCAAAGATTATCTATTGCCGCGTCCTAGTCTAGTTTACCACACCATCGTTAAAGAAGCTCAGTTCTTGATTCCGGCCGCCGGTCGAACGGCCATCGCTGCTGCGCTGGGACTATTGAGCGCGATTGCGGGTGGGTTGATTGTGGCCAGCTTCTTTACGATGTTTGTCTCCATTCGTCGGAGTTTTCTGCCTTGGGTTCTGATTTTGCAAATGACTCCGGTGATTGTCTTGGTGCCGTTGATTGCGATTTGGTTGGGGTCGGGTTTAGCGAGTATTGTCGCGATTACATTTTTAATATCCTTTTTTCCCATCGCAGCTTCGGCGTCGTCGGGCATGTCGCAAGTCGACCCAAACTATGCCGATTTATTTAAGGTCATGAAGGCTACACGTGCACAGACTTTTTGGAAACTCTGGGTGCCGGGTGCACTTCCGAGTGTGATTACGGGTGTTAAAATTGCGGCGACCTTAGCCACCGTAGGGGCGGTGAGTGGCGAGTACATGGTGGGAACCAATCCCACACAAAGTGGTTTAGGTTATCTTCTGCAAATTTATTGGAGTCGCACCGACACCGCCGCCGTTTTTGCGGTCGCCGTAGTCGCTTGTATTGTCGGCTATTGTTTCGTCGCTCTCGTGAATTGGATCGGGACGCGATTATTAATCCGCGATTAATTTTCTAGTCGACGCACTGAGGCCAGAGACTCCGGAAAGCCATTTGGGCTTCTTTATCTGGTATTTCTGGTCGTTCGGGGTCAGTCAGAAACTTCAATGGAAATGCAGGTTTAATAGATAAAATGGTGATGACCTGATCTTTAATTTCGAACACGGCGTACCAAGCACCGCAGCCGATATCGAAGAGGTTACCATGGCGACTACGAATGCGACGTGTACGGTGCGGTGAAGGATCACGCGAAAGAATTTCTTGGAGTCGCTCTGTAAAATCGATGCTCCAAGTTTTTCGTAACCACGAAAGATGTTCCTGCGCAAGAGTGCTATAAATGATTTGATAGACTGGAGGAGAGCTTTGTGCGTTGTCGATTTCTTGGAGCCAGCCCGCTTTGGAATCGGGAAATGAATCGTAAGCGGGGATGTAAGGTTTAATATCAAAAATAGGAGTGCCTTCAACTAAGTCGCATGGCCCGAGCATTAGCTGATTTTTTTTGATACCGAGAAGTTGAACTGGTGTGATGCCGAGTGGGTTGGGGCGGTGCGGGGAGCGCGTGGAAAAGACACCGCGACGTTTGGCAGGTCCGCGCGGAGGGAGGACTTGAGGCCGCCAGTCTTTATTACGATGGAACCACCAAATCAGCCAAATGCGGTCAAAGCCTTCGAGATCCAATAAAGCTTTTTGATATTTATCACCTTTGATGAGTTCTAATATATTTGTCTCCGGCTGTGATTCGTCGGGCTGATGTCGGGCATTAAATTTGAGCGATTTACCGTTACGGATAAAGCCGATGGGTTTGATGGTCAGTTCGTCACTCACGTAGTTTTATTAACACTAGCAAAGGTTAACTGACAAGAGGCGTTTGCTGGTTTCATCGGCTTGCCTAAATTTCAATTTCTCTGTATAGTCGGGTTACATTGAGTAAAATCATCAATCTCTCCTGCTATAAGTTTGCCCCGCTCGACAATCTCGAGGGTCGCAAGGCGCAGTTGCTTGCACTTTGTTTAGAGCAGAAAGTTAAAGGAACTATTTTGTTAGCTCCAGAGGGTATTAATTTCTTTATCGCGGGAACAATCGTGCAATTGGACAATGTTTTAAAGGCCATCCGTGAGATTCCTGGTTTGGCGGATATTCAGCCCAAGGAAAGTCCCAGTGGTGAACAGCCGTTTAAACGCATGTTGGTGAAGATTAAAAAAGAGATTATAGCTTTTGGTATTGAGGGTGTTAATCCTGCACGGAAGCCGGCGCCCAAGATTTCCGCTCAAGAGTTAAAGAGGATGTTAGATGAGGGTCGTCCGATTACTCTTTTGGACACTCGTAATGATTATGAAGTACGCATGGGTACGTTTAAAGGTGCAGTGCCTGCGGGTGTGATGACATTTAGAGAATTTCCTAACGCGGTTAAGAAACTTCCTGAAAATTTAAAGGATCAGCCGGTAGTGATGTTTTGTACTGGAGGAATTCGCTGCGAAAAAGCGGGACCGTTTATGGAGATGGAAGGATATACCAACATCATGCAACTCGATGGAGGGATTCTGAAATATTTCGAAGAAGTGGGTGGTGCGCATTACGAGGGTGAATGTTTCGTTTTTGATGAGAGAGTGGGAGTGGGGCCCGATCTTCAAGAGACGCCCTCGATACTCTGTTTTAACTGTCAAATGCCACTGTCTTTGGTCGACCAGCAACACCCAGACTACGTCTTGGAAAAGTCCTGTCCTTATTGCATTCACGGCAAGTCCCAGGGCCGTCCGATTGCACCGCAGTTGGATACTCGAGGTTAGTTTTCTTAGTTTCCTCCATTTTATGAAGATTTAGGTGACGACCTTGTCACAAACTATTTTAGATGTAGGGTTGAAACTTTGAAAAAATTAGGGTTTTGTACCTGGGTAATGAAGCCCCTAAAGTCTCTGTTATTAACCCTATTTGCTTTCGCATCTGTTTTCTCTGCAAGTGCAGCTGATACCGCTACGAGCAAGCCAGCGTCGACCGCTACAAATGCGGAAATCACCAAGGCTGCAAAGTCGGCTGGTATTGATGCCGCAAAATTAAAGGCCGCAGCGAAGCGCGATAAAGATATGCGCATCAGCAATAACAGTGGTGCCGCTTTTTATGCGTGCCGTCGCGATACTTCGAAAATTGCGAACCCTGCCGATCCAGAGTCGTTTACCACCGCAACCCTGTTTCCTTTTACCAAAACATTTTTACTTCACTCACGTCCTGGTTCAACCAAGGTAATCTATTTAGATTTCAAAGGTCACATTACTAAAGGTTCCTATTGGAATACGGACCGAAGAGGCACATCGATTGTCACCCCTGCTTTTGATTTAGACGGTAAGCCAACGACTTTTAATTACGCTGAGCACGCCATTATTCAAAAAATCTGGAAAGAGGTTTCTGATGCTTACGCTGTATTTGACGTCGATGTAACCACACAAGACCCTGGTGTTGAAAATATTCGTAACACTCCGCAAACATCGGCTGATGACAATTATGGTGTCCGCGTTTGTATTGGCGGCAAGGTTTCCTATCTGCCAAATTGGCAAGAGATAGTCACGAATGCTGATGAGCTTTATGGTATTACACCCGAGATTGGTTGTTTCAATAAGGTAGTATCTAAAGTTGCCTACGCCAACGATGCACCTGTGCTCGTTTTCTCGGATATGCTTTATCAGCGTGGTAGTGCTAAAGATATTGCTGACACCACTGTTCACGAATTAGGTCACGCTTTCGGTTTAAGTCACTCGACGCTCTCGGACGGTACTGAATACTATCCTGGTCACAACGATTGGGCACCATACATGGGTGACACGGTGGGTAAGACTGTTGCGCAGTGGACGACCAATGGTGAATACGATGCGCTCGCCACTAACAATGAGGATGAGCTAGCAATCATTTCATCTTACATCCCCTATATTGCTGATGATCACGGTGATAATATCGCAGGTGCGACAACACTGAACACAACGAAGGTAAAATCAACCGAGAGAAGCACGTTACCGGTTTATCTATATACCTCTAGCGCCAATGGATTGGTTAACAATCGTGCTGATAAAGACTTCTTCAAAATTGTCGTAGGCGAAGGTGAATTTTATGCTGAAGCCGTTGCTGCAGATCCTCAGCCTAATTTAAATATTCAAATTAAGGTCTACAATCCTGACGGTACAGAGGTTGTTAATTCAGATCCTTACGGCATGCCTTACGAAGAGGAAAATGGCATGAATGATTCTTTCCACCATTATGCTCTACCTGCTGGTACCTATTACATCTCAGTTGAGGGTGTCGGTGCTTACTGGGACGAAGCGTCTGCCAGTTTCGTTAACGAATATATTGATGCGAGCGTTCCACGAGTTCCAGCTAATGACATTCCTGCCGATTGTTCTTACGACTCTACGACTGGCACAATCACCAATGATCAATACCAGGCCTTCACTGATTATGCTTCGATTGGTCGTTACACATTAAAGACCACCAGCTGGGGTACTCCTAATAATCTTCCTCCTGTTGCAAGCACCACTGGAACAACGCAAGTGGGCGGTATGGCTCCTTCCACCGTTAAGTTTGTGGGATCCAATTCTTACGATACCGACGGTGTGATTACCAATTACCTTTGGGATTTTGGTGATGGCACAAACTCTACGTTAGTAAATCCAACTCACGTCTACACTACGGCTGGAACCTACACTGCTACGCTTCTCGTGACGGATAACTCGAACGGTACAGGTTCAGCCACTACCGCTCCCATTACCGTTAAGGCTGTCTCAAACACCCCAGCCGTGAATGTGCTCTCTGTTTCCGTAGCTTGGGTTAAGGGAAGTTCGGGTAATGGATATTTCGTAGCGACGATTAAGGTCGGCGATCAAAATGAGAAGCCTATCGCAAACACTCTTGTGAGCGTAACCAGTTCTGGTCTCGCTTCTGGCCCTGCAACCGCCACCACGAATGCGCAGGGTATTGTGACGATTAAGTCCCCTACGGTATCATCGATCTTAACGGGAACCGAAACTTTCACGATCACCAACCTCTTTTTATACGGTTATGATTATAACTCAGCTAACAACAAAGTTTCGTCCGGTAGTCTGACCCGATAGTTTATAATAACCCAAAATAAAAAAGCCCTCAGGAGTTAATCTCTTGAGGGCTTTTTGTTATCTAAAGAATTTCTTATTTAACCTTAGGCGCTTTATCGGCTTTCTTGGCCTTCTTCGCTTCTTTGTTTCCGCCACGGCCACTTCCTTCGGAAGTAAAACCACCAGCAGGGTTGAGTTCGCTTAAGACCTTGGAGAGGCGTTCGCGTGCCGCAATCGCTACGGGATCTTTCGAATCAGCTGGCACTAAGATTTCATTAAAGGGTGCATCCTTCATATCGAAGAGCTCGCCTTTCTCATTGAGCTTCCAACCGGCTTCGCGTGCGTACCAAGCGTTACCCAATTCAATGAAGATAGAAGCGCGATGTGGGGCGGTGTCGCCTTTGATTTGCGAAACTAAGCTCTTACCGTCTAGAACACGCTTATCAGGCAGAGGTGCACCGGTGAGTTCGCAAAGGGTGGGGAGAATGTCACTGGAATCAGCAACGTTGGTATTTAATTTGTCTGCTGGGGTAACTCCAGTCCAGTTGACGATGAAAGGTACGAGGGCACCGCCTTCAAACATGGTACCTTTTGATCCAATCAAACGTTTACCGTTAATAGTCGCGCGATCGGATTGTGCTTTGGCGGTTCCGTTGTCGCCCATGAATACGATGATGGTGTTTTCGCGAAGTTTAAGACGATTGAGTTCAGCCACTAAATTGCCCACGAGTTTGTCCATGTAGACCATGTTATCGTTATAGGTAAGCGCCATGCGTTTAGCGGCATCAGCGTCTTCAGGCAGAGGTTTGCTATCAGGCGTTGGTAAAATTTGGGCGTGAACGTGGGACAGCGAATAGTACAGGAAGAAGGGTTTGTCTTTATTCTTATTAATGAATTCAAACGCATTCTTCTCCATGATGTCTGGCATGTACTCGTCGTTCGCGAGTTTAAGGTCCTTTTCATTTATATTGTAGGGACCTGGCTTAGCACGAACGCCGCCCTCAGCACCTTTTTCTCCTTCAAGTTTGGAGGTCTTGATAAGTTCAGCACATTTTTCGACGTTCCAATAAATACCGCTGGCTTTGAAGCTGAGCACATAATCAAAGCCCCATTGCTTAGCATCACCGCAGGGGAGGATTTGTCCCCACTTACCAATCATGGCGGAAGTGTAGCCAGCTTTCTTTAAAATCGTAGGTGTCATGATCTCAGCGCCTTCACCTTCACGTGTCATCGTGCCAGAACCATCTTGGTCGACCGCACGAGTGCGGAATCCGTAACGTCCCGTAAGAATGAGCGCGCGAGAGGGGCCGCAGAGGGGAACAGTGTAGAAGTGATTGAAACGAATGCCTCCTTTGGCCAAGGCGTCGATATTCGGAGTCTTGTAAGCCTCACCGCCGTTACAGCTCAGTTCGGCGAAGCCTAGGTCGTCGGCGAGAATGAAGACGATATTGGGCTTAGCGGGGGTCGTAGCTGCCTGAAGGGCAGTTGCAATTAGCAGTAAGCTGAGTCCACACACTTTTTTTAATGTTTTCATTTTTTGTTAAATTTGAGGATAAATTACTAAGAGAATAACACTCTAATCGTCAATAAGTTCCAGATTTACATATTTAAATACGAAATAGGTCTTAATCTCGAGTAAATCGATTCAGTTCAAGCAATGTTGGATATATGATGTCTTGAGAGACAGTTTGAACCGGCTAGCCTTTTGTAATGTCCAAGTCCTCGAAGATAGATTGGTTGCCAAGTCCCGAAGCCAGTAATTACCCCGCCGCAGCTTCCTACCTTTCGTTGCTGTATGCTGATGAACTTGCCCACCGCTTAGTGGCCAAGTTACGTCGAGCAAAAGTCGTTGCATTCAAAGCTAAAGATATTTTCCGCGCTTCGCAGCTGTCATTACTCGGCGTCAGCAATTCTCACGTTAAAAAAGATCTTAAGAAAATTAAGAAGAGACAGCCACTCTCACCGCTCTTACTCATTCGTGATTCACAAAACGGTAAAGTGATTATAGCCGATGGGTATCATCGACTTTGTGCCATCTATCAAATCCAAGAAGATATCTGGATTCATTGTAAAATTATTTAAATTATAATCATGACATCAGGACCTGTAGGACGAAGAAATTTTATCAAATCCGCGTCAGCCCTATCCGCTGCTTCTTTTTTCGGATTACTCCCATCGCTACAGGCTGAAACCTTGCCAGTAAAAAGGGTGGGAGGACTATTTCTTAAAACCTCTCTGAATGCCTATTCGTTCGATGCATTATTAAAAGCCTATCTCCAAGATTCTACAAAGGGTTTGGACCTTTTTTCTCTTTGTGAGTTTGCTGCGCAGAACGGTTTTTCGGCGGTAGATCTCACTGGGTATTATTTTCCTGACTATCCCAACGCCCCGAGCGACGCTTATATTAACAAACTTAAAAAGCACTTACATACACTCGGATTGAACGTGAGTGGTACGGGTGTTAGAAATGATTTCACGTCGGCAGACAAAAAAGTTCGTGAAGAAGGTGTTCGCATTACGAGATCTTGGATTGAGGTAGCCGCAAAACTGGGTGCTCCGGTTATTCGTGTTTTTGCGGACAGTCAGTCGCCTTCAAAAAATTGGAAAGAGTCTTCGGGAAATGCCAAACGCGAAGAAGTAGAATCTTGGATGGTTGAGTGTTTTAAATCCTGTGCCGCGCATGCCGAATCTTTCGGGGTGATTTTAGGTATCCAAAATCACGGCGACTTTATCTCGTCAGGTGCCGAGCATCTTCATCTCTTGAACGCCATCGACAGCCCTTGGTGCGGAGCCATCGTCGACACGGGAAGGTATATCACTCCAAATCCGTACGATGATATTTCTTTCATGGCACCCTATGCTGTGAACTGGCAAATTAAGACACACGTCGGTACTAAAGCCACCTCAGCACGTACCGACTTAACCAAGCTCGTCAGTATTATTCGTAGTTCAGGCTACCGTGGATTCCTGCCTATCGAAACACTTTCACTCGGGAGAAATGACTACAATCCCTTAGAGGAAGTTCCTGTTTTTCATGCTCAACTCCGCAAAGCGATATCAGAGCTCTCTTCGTAATATATTCTAATAACATTTTAGTAGACCCTAGAACCGTGCGACGCTAATAAGTATATACGCTAAATTTAGTTTACCCCTTGTGCTTTATGGAAAAAACCCAAATGAAAAACTCAAACTCGACTTCAAACAATGATGACTCTTCTAAGAATCATTTTCGATTTCACCTTCCACACGTTCATCTTTCGACCGTATTCGGAGGTGATTGGTTTGCACTAAAGGCAGAAGCTTTTGCGCGTTTCTTCGGCACACCCATTTTTCTGATTGCCCAGACGCTTGTCGTGATGGTCTGGATCTGTCTAAATATTTTTGGTTATACGAAGTTCGATGTCTATCCGTTCATTCTTTTGAATTTAGCATTCAGTCTCCAAGCTGCATATGCTGCTCCTCTGATCTTGCTGGCGCAAACCCGTCAAGCCGATCGCGATAAAGTACACGCAGAGGCAGATGCTCAACACCGTGAAGATTTAGCTAGGGCTAGCGAAGAACGCCAGCTTCTTGCCGCAAAAGAAACCGCAATCATGTCTGATTTACTGAGACAAAATACCGAGCTCACGGAGATCACCAGAAAGCTTACCGAGAGAATTGAAGCACTCACCAGAGAGATGCACCACAAAGTCGTTGCCAGTGACAAGTAATCTACAACTCATTACTTCACATCTACTGAGCTGGATTAGGTTTGGTTTTAATCGATAATAGGCGTAAACGACCCCATATTTTTCTCGCTAAGCCAGAATTAAAGTACACTATTCTGTAATGAACTCCAAACAATTCAAATTACTGAGTGCTATCTGTTTCTACCTCGGATTCGCCTCTATCATCGGTTCGATCGCGATTTGGTTTCTCACGGGTGGAACTACACCAGAAAGCTTAGCCCATGGTGAACGTTTTGGAATTTTCGTAGGCCTCTGGGCACCGACATTCCTGATTCTTTCCAATCGCTTCGACCGTTTCGCTGATCGCGCAAATTGAT
>JBAXUJ010000046.1:0-8784 GCA_037129735.1 Opitutia bacterium
CCCTTGGTAGCAAAAATAGAGGCTGTAGGTAAGCCGATATAGCCTAAGCCTAAAACGCAGATAGATTTCATGATATTATTAAAAAATTATGACTGTGTCATTGCCTGCATGCGCACAGCCCAGCGTGAAACTTCGATGATTTCGTTGAGCGGGATTGGCGAAGGCTGACGGGATTCAACCGCATGCATAAACGAAGTGAGTGCGTTGAAATGTCCTTTATCCATTTTCTGGAACAAGCCCCAACCCTTATTAATACCCCACACACCCTGCCCTCGGCATTGCTGCCAATTATTGATTTCAAAGTTCCATCCCGTGCCCGAAACTTGAATTATTTCTTTGGGTACGGTCTTTGGGAGATTCGTTAGATAATTAATATACCCAACCGAACCATCGGCAAATTCTAGTTTATATTTACCGCCATCTTGGCCATCGGTAAACCGCTCAATTAAATGAACTTGGGTGATGGGCGCGGAAATTAAAAATCTGAGTAAGTCAATAAAGTGACAAGCTTCACCCACAATTCTTCCACCACCCTCAGCGAGGTTTAACGTCCAATGATCAGGCGGAAGACTGCCGGCGTTGATATTAATTGTGATGGTCTTGGGACCCGATTGAGAAGCGATAATTTTTCGCGCGTGCAATGCTAAGGGCGCAAATCGACGATTAAAACCAACCATCAAAATAGCAGTAGAACTCTTTACGGCTTTTTCGATGAGATCAATTTCGGGCTCGGTTAATGCGAGCGGCTTTTCGACCCAAACGGCCTGACCGTTTGATAAAGCGGTTATTGTTTGCGTAGCGTGTAAGTGGTGTCGGGTAGAAATAAAAACGGCTTTTATATCTCTATTTTTAAAAACTATTTCAGGGTCAGTAGCCACACTCGCCGCATTAAATTTTTTAGCAGAAAATAAGGTTGAAGCACCTTGAGCGGAAACGAGCGCTTCTAGGCGTGGCGGGTGATCTAATGCCATGAGCTCGGGTAAGAGTGTTCGTTGGGTGAAATTTCCCGTACCTAAAATACCAACTTTTAATCCCAAGTTGTTTGTGGTGGGCTTAAGTTGAATCTGACGAATTAAATTTTCTGGATGTGGACGATAAACAAGTGAAATACCGAAAAGTTGTGGGTTGGTTAACTGGCTATAAACTTCGGGCGCCTCCTCAATGGATTTTTGAATAGAAATTAAATCATGCACCACCAACTTGCCTTGAGACATTAATTCAAGGACACGTTTGAAATTTTCTTGAACAGAGAAGGGGTGATTCGCTTGGCGCAGGCCGTAGGAATTGGAAACCTGGAAACTTACCTCATTACGATAAAAATCAGCACGTTTTAAGTTGAGTCCAATTACTCCAATTAAAACTACTTTTCCGTGATGGCGACAGGACTGCGCAGCTTGACTGACAATATCGTGAGAGGGTGATGAGGCGGTGATTAAAACTCCGTCGGCCCCTTGTCCGCCTGTCCATGAAAGTATTGTCGAAACAGGATTAGAATCTTTTTCTGCTTTAAAACAACGAGCACCGTGTTTTTCCGCCAAGGCACATTTATCAGGATTTAGATCGATACCAAAAACTTCTGCCCCTTGGGCTTTTAGAATGCGAACGGCTAATTGTCCGATTAAACCTAATCCACTTACCACAATGCGGCTGCCGGGCTTTACATCGAGCAATCGAATGCCGTTAAGCGCAATGGCTGCTAAAGGAGTGAAAGTGGCATCAGCTGACAGAACATTGTCGGGAATTTTTGCACAAAGATAGGATTTAACGCTAACCACCTCGGCGTGTGAACCATTGGAAACTACGCGGTCGCCCGCAGTGAACTGTGTATCGCCACCATGATCAATGACCTGCCCTACTTGGCAATAACCCAGAGGGATGGGCTGACTCAGTTTACCACGAATCGCTTTGATGGTGGGGATTAATCCATCGGTAGAAATTTTTGCTAAAACATCTTTAACCCGTTCAGGCTGTTGTCTGATTTTTTGTATCCAGCCCGCTTTACTAAACTCGACTAACATTTTTTCGGTTCCCAATGAAACCAAAGAATGTGAGGTTTGAATCAATAAAGATCCCTTGCTTGGCCCAGGAGCTGGCACCTCGGTCAACTCCGTGTGTCCGGTATCTAAATGTTGAAGTATCTGTAGCACTGAAATTAAGAGTTTTCTTCGAGGTTTGAATTAGAGTTCAACGTGCAAAGTGTCATTGCTGCAGTGAAAGCTATAATAAAAAGAATCGGGGTAAACCAACACAACAAGTCGAGGAACATGTGTATTAAGAATAAGATACAGACACAAAATAGCGGCATCACTTCAGGACGACCACGGCGAGCGATTCTTCGAGATTTTACAATGAACCACCCGATAGTGACGAGCACAGGCAACAAACCTACGATGCCCCACTCGGCAATAATTTGTAGCCAATCGCAATGAGCGTAAATGGCTCTACTGGATAATTTTTGGTCTTTATTCTGTAAGGCTGGTTGTTGAGCTTGAAAATACGGAGAGACCCAACGGTAAGAGCCCGCACCCCAGCCATACCAAACCTTGCCCTCAAAACCACCGACGCCGATCATTTGTGCGGTGGCACTGCGGAGCGCTACTCTTTCGTCAATCGTCGAGGATTTCGAAGTCTGTTTAAATTTTTGTTTAATCCGATACTCTAACTGATCGTACTTGTAGGTATAAGCTAAGCCGCCCAACATAATCACAAAGATTATAACATTAATTAAATTAACACCCAAGCTCTTACCCGTCTTTAAAGGGAGCCCCAAGAAGTAGGCAATCGGAGTAACGAATAACAATAAAGCCAGGCTGATTAAAATTCCGCCCACACTAAAAGTTAAGAAAACACCGAAGAATAATAATAAGGCTATAAAAAGAGAAATTAAGTGTGGGCCGCCTAGTCGATCACTATCCTTTTTTCGTCGGAAATGCCAAAAGGTTAATGCAAGGGCGATGGCTGCGTTAAAATAAAAGTAAGTGCAGGCATGGGTGCGATTAATAAAAGGTCCAAAACTACGCGCATTACTTGGGATGGGATAACCTAAAATCGTACCTTCAGTCAGTTGATGGGTGTAGCCATAGGCCGCTAATACACAGGCGGTGATAATACTGACCCACGCGAGGGTAATATAAGCGCGTCGATGAACAAGTCCGACATGTAACGCACAGAAAAACATCCACGGGCCGGCAAAAGTTAATATAACACGCCAGGCGTTCATACCGCCCGGATCGTGCTCATCAGAGAGAAATGGAGCCTTCAATCCATTGGGCAACCAGGAGATATAGGGCTCTTTAAAAATTCTCCAAAATAAATCTCTTTCCGTAACACGACCCCATGTGTTTAGACCTTGGATAGCGAAGTAAGCAAACAGCAGCAATCCCATCCAGAACGGAATACATTTTAATAAATTATTGAAAGTTTCAGAAGCGGGTCGCGATTTAACATCATCGTAAAGTAAGCTGACGCCTAAGAGCTGAGCAAATAAAGCAGCCGAAGGAAAAGTTATGTAGTTTAGAATTTCCTCAGCTCCAGAAATTACCCCACGAATACTTAGAACAACGAAGACTACTAAAATTGTTGCCCAAATTCCGGCGCAGATTGTTTGTACCCGAAAATTACCTACGGCAATAATGAGAGCCCCCAATGACAATCCAAGGGTAAGCATAGTTGCCCACCAAACCACCCCACCCCAAGCCCAGGGCATAACAATCAAAATAGCTGCCGCCACGGCAAATAGCGCCAACTCGCGAGGAGTTAACGGAGGTCTGCGCGTTTTTATATTTTTATAAAAAACGTGCTTAGAATAAAGAATTTCTTCGGCCATTAATTATACGAGTCCAGCTTGGTAGATGTCGTGAATACGCAGTAAGCCTAAACACTTTTGGTTTTCGGGTTGGGTTACAGGTAAAACAGAAATTTGCGAAGGGCGGTCTTCCATCACGCGTGCAGCATCAACGAGCGAAACTTGCGGATGGGTCCGAATAGGATTTTTAGTCATTACATCGACAACCTTGGCGGTATTTAAATCGATACCTCGACTTAATGCCCGACGAAGATCTCCATCGGTAATCAGTCCCATTAAAATTCCTTCCGCATTTAAAATACAGGCGGCTCCGTTGGGATAAGTGGTCATCGCAATAACCGCTTCACGCAATGAAGCGGTGGCATCAACGCGAGCGCAACGTTCAATAGATTGAAAGACTTCTCCCACGGTCAAAGAGAGGTTGCGACCTAATTGGCCCGCAGGATGAAATCTTGCGAAATCGGAAGCCCCAAAACCACGTTGTGTAATTAAGGCAGCCGCCAAGGCGTCCCCTAAGGCTAAAGTTAAAAGTGTGCTCGTTGTTGGAACGAGCCCCAAGGGATCCGCTTCGGGTCGCGCCCCAATATCTAAAACAAAATCCGCTTGGGTCGCTAAGGGTGACTGCGTGTTACCGACTAAGGCAATCAACGGTGATTTAAAGGAACGCAACACGGGTAGTAAGCGAACCAACTCAGCGGTCGCACCCGAGCGAGAAATTAAAATAACCGGGTCGCCTGACTGTAAAATTCCTAAATCTCCGTGAACGGCATCGGCGGCATGTAAAAATATGGCGGGTGTTCCTGTACTGCAAAGAGTGGCAGCAATTTTTTGCGCAATGAGACCCGACTTACCAACGCCAATTAAAACAACCTTACCCGAATGTTTGGCGATTAAATCAACCACCTTGGTGAATGATCCATCAAGGCGTTGCGAAAGTTCGGTCAACGCTTCGGCTTCAGCTTTCAACAAAGACTGGGCTGACTGGAGTGGTGTAGTCATATTTTATTTTAAAAGTTTTCGCGCGGCCGCTAAATCTTCAGCGGTATCAATCGCTACGGGATGATAATGGGTTTCGATAGTTTGAAATTTAAAGCCGTGTGCCAAAAATCGTAACTGTTCTAAAGATTCTACCGACTCCAAGGTGGTGGCGGATAACTTTGGGTATCGGGCTAAAGCTTCACGATTGTATCCATAAACTCCGATGTGTGACCAATAGGAAAACCCCGTTAACCAATCTTGAATTTCTTTGCCTCTAAAAAATGGAATGGGACTCCTTGAAAAATAAAGGGCTTCGCCATTTTCTGCCCGGACAACTTTGACTACGCTAGAAGACTGAAGACGTTCGGCTTGAGTAATTTTAGAAACTGCCGTGACCAAGGAACATTGGGTTTTCTTCCAACAGGTTATTAAATCATCGAGGAGCGAAGGTTCGATAAACGGCTCATCGCCTTGAACATTAATAAAAAAATCGCCCGGCAACTGATCGAGGATGCTCGAAATTCTGGCCGTCCCTGATGGACAGTCTGGTGAAGTCATCATTACTTCAGCACCGAATTTTCGGGCGACTTCAGCTACTTCTTCGGCGTCCGTAACTATTACCACCCGTTCAGCTTGTTTTACTTTTTTCGCTCTCTCCCAAACATGTTGCACGACAGGTTTACCGCCTAAATCCAAAAGAACCTTACGGGGTAATCGCGTAGAGGCCAGACGAGCCGGAATACAAAGGGTGACCATTAAATTTATTTTCTGAGATTGGATTCATTCCAGAGATACCACTGATAGACCTCTTGGATGCCCTGCTTTAAAGAAATCTTAGGAGCCCAACCCAGCGCTTGGATTCTGGAATTATCCATTATTTTACGCGGGGTGCCATCCGGCTTAGATTTATCGAATTCCAATTTACCGTGATAACCAACCACCATCGCCACCGTTTCAGCGAGAGCCTGAATAGTGACCTCTTGTGCTGAACCCATGTTAATAGTGCCTGGCTCAGAATATTTATCCATTAAAAGTAGACAGGCTTGAGCGAGATCATCGACGTGTAAAAATTCGCGTAGCGGTAGGCCTGTGCCCCATAATTTTACAACCGCATCTCCGCGTAATTTCGCTTCATTCATTTTACTAATGATAGCAGGCAGAACGTGGGAGTTTTCTAAACTGAAATTATCGCCTGGACCGTAAAGATTACAGGGCATCGCGCTAATAAAATCAGCGCCGTATTGTTGGCGGGCAAACGTGCAGAGTTTGATGCCGGCAATTTTGGCGAGAGCGTAAGCCTCATTGGTAACTTCTAATGGCCCAGTTAAAAGTGAACTTTCTTTAATAGGCTGGGGAGCTAGCTTCGGATAAATGCAACTCGATCCGAGGAATAATAATTTTTTTACCTTACTTTGACGCGCCGATTCAATCACGTTGGTCGACATGATTAAATTGTCGTAAATAAAATCGTAAGGTGCGGTAGAGTTATAATGAATTCCCCCCACTCGGGCGGCAGCCATAATAACATAAGTTGGTTTTTCTTGGGCAAAAAATTCTTTCACCGCCGCCCCATTTCGTAAATCGAGCTCCTCGGATGTCCGCCCGACAATTTGCGTGTGACCGGCTTTTTTTAGCGCGCGGACGATGGCAGAACCAACCATACCACGGTGACCCGCCACATATATTTTTTCCTCTAAATCCATTTAGCGATGTTTGTGTGAGAGAGTCTTAATATCATTGTCTACCATGCGATTTACTAATTGCTCAAAAGAAGTTTGCTGCGGATTCCATTTAAGTTCGCGAATAGCTTTGGTGGGGTCGCCTAATAATTGATCCACTTCAGTGGGACGGAAATATTTAGGGTCCACCGCTACCAAGGTACGATTGGTTTTCTTATCGATACCTTTTTCATCTACGCCGGTTCCCTTCCACTCTAACTCAATTCCCGCGCGCTTGAAGGCGTGATTACAAAACTCTCTCACCGTATACATCTTACCTGTCGCAATAACGAAATCGTCTGGTTGGTGATGCTGTAAAATCATCCACATACATTGAACGAAGTCAGGGGCATAACCCCAATCACGTTGAGCGGAAAGATTTCCTAAATAAAGGCAATCTTGACGGCCTAAAACGATATTGGCGACGGCGAGACTGATTTTACGCGTAACGAAAGTTTCGCCACGGCGCTCGGATTCGTGATTAAATAAAATACCATTACTCGCAAACATGCCGTAAGCTTCGCGATAATTACGTGTAATCCAGTACGCGTAGATTTTGGCTACACCATAAGGGCTACGTGGATAGAATGGAGTCGTTTCCGATTGAGGTACTTCGGTGACCTTACCATAAAGTTCGGAAGTGGAAGCCTGATAAATTTTTACTTTTTTCTCTAACTTAAGAATTCTGATCGCTTCTAGTAATCGCAAGGTGCCCACACCATCCGTGTCGGCCGTGTACTCAGGGACTTCGAACGAAACCTTCACATGCGACATCGCACCTAGGTTATAAATTTCGTCGGGCTGCACTTCACCAATGATTCGGACTAAGTTCGTGCTGTCGGTTAAATCACCATAATGTAGAGTGATTTTTTTGACGTGAATGTCGCGAACCAAATCCTCCATGTAGAGGTGTTCAATCCGTTCGGTATTAAAACTAGATGAACGACGGATGACTCCGTGAACTTCATAGCCCTTAGCGAGTAATAATTCTGCCAGGTACGAACCGTCTTGTCCGGTGATGCCGGTGATGAGTGCGCGTTTTTTCATTATTTTAATTTTTATTTTTTGCTTCAGCGATAATTCTCGAACTGCTGTCGATTTTTGCGCCGAGGCCATCAATCAAATGTGCACCGTATTTTTGCAGTACCGTCATTTCTGGAATATTACCAGCGTTACGATCGCCGCCCTTACAGAAGACAACGTCATGGCCCTGTGCCTTGGCTTCTTGGATTAAAACCTCCAAGGTTGCACAGACTGAGCCATCTTGATCAATGGCGAGGATGGCTCGATCAACCACGCGGAGGGCGGTCGTCACTGCGAGTCGGGTGTCCTGATCGATAAAAGCTTTGCCCTTTTTTAAGGCCGCTTGGACATCGTTGTTAACAATCACCCAAAGTTTATCGCCCTGCTCCTTTGATAAATGGAGTAATTCTAAATGCCCACGATGCATGGGATCAAAGTATCCGCTAGTGATGGCAATTTTCATAGGATGTTTTTTAGAAAAGCTTACAGGCTACCGCTCGTGCCGGGGGGTGAACCGGAACGTGAAGTATTATATTTTTACTAATAAAATCAGCCTTAATTACACCTCGGGAGGAGGAGTAAAAAGGTGGAGAGTTCGAGAGCTCGACTGTTCCAGCGCTGTAGGCGCGTTAGCCGATCAATCACCTCTACCGAGAAATTTTGGTCCGACGCTTCTTTCACTAATTTTTGGAGTAGTGGCTTTGATTCTTCTAAACTCGGAAGAACCTGATTGCGCAATAGGCCTACCAACGATGCGGCTAATGAGGGCGATGGCTTCCAGCGCTCGCGTCGACTTCCCTTAACCTTAATCGATTCCACCATGCCATTGCCCTTAAGAAACCTAAGTCCTTGACTGACAGAGCCTTTGCTTATGCCCAGGCGGCCTTGAATGACATCAAATTCAAGGGCTTCAGGTGAACTATACAAAAGAGCGTAGATCTCCGCGACCGACCTTTGAACGCCTAAAATGGCGGCCATCTTCACAAAAAACTTTATCAACTCCTTTTCCTGGGCTGAAAGCGGCGCAAAATGGAGCTTTTTCATGGGATTTTTGGGCGTTTTTATTGATAGTGTTATCATTTTTTACGCCCCGATGAGGAATAATCCGAATTTTCATTTAAAATTGAACTTAGGCAATGGCTAAATTCCTGTTTCACCGATTTGTAACCATAAAAAGCCCCGTTTGGGCTATTTTATTAAATTATCCACCTTGGCGCCCCCTTGGGGATTCGAACCCCAGTTACCTCAGTGAAAACGAGG
>JBAXUJ010000047.1:0-8616 GCA_037129735.1 Opitutia bacterium
GAAATTTTGACTGCGAGGCGTCCGAGGACTTGGTCCTTGGCATCAATAATGTACCAAGTTTTGTCTTTGAGCTGCACATTCTTAGCTAGCGTGGTCTTCATAAAAAGAGGGAAAGTCGGAAAATGAGGCTTGAGTCCCCTCCGTCAACACCCGAATGGGCAAATCATACGGTTAGGGTACTTTTATTTAAAGTAAGGTAAATCGGCTGATTTAGCCAAAAACCCTACTTTACCCCTTAAAAGCGGAAATTAGCAAAAAATCGATACCAGAACACTCCACCCTGAGTGTCTACCGCGTGATCATTATTGTAGGCGAAGTTAAGTCCGGTACCCACGCTGGCGTTCGGGTTGATGGCATAAACGAAATCGGCCGAGGCACCTGCATAGAGGTAAGAGTTCGCCGAATCCCAATTAGACTCCGAGGCGTAGATCGAACCAGCATAGAGTTTGGTCACGATATTAAAACCAGATAAACCGATTTCAGCTCCGTCAAAATCCTTACGGGCGGAAACGACAAAATTATACTGTCTTAACTCGTCGCTATAAAATACGTAGGCCGAAGGACGGAGAAAAACATCCTTGGGTAAAATGAATCCGAGATAATATTCATTGTCGGAAGGTGCTAAAGTATAACCCGCAACGTTATTGGTGTTTACGAACTGATTATTAGCCGTGGTGTGCTGGTAGCCAATATCGAGCGTACCGCATTCCATGTTACGACGAAGGCCTAGTCCAAAAACTTGTTCAAAACTATCAGCCGTATAAACACTGGTATAAATTGAAGTGCCAATCGAACTAGGAACGGCGAAATCCAATGTTAGCTGTGACTGAAATAAACCCTCATCACTGGAGCGCTCTTTACCACGAGCGACATTTTTCGAAGCCCATGTGAAATTAGCACGCACCGAAAGATCGGAACCCAAGGGGCTGGTCGGAGCAGTTTGAGCTTGGGCAACGCCCAAAGTGAATACGGTTAAAGCCAGTGCACGCAGCGAGTTTTTCATGAAGAGCAATTTGTCTTATAAAAAATAACAGGGCAAGCCTCAAGAAGGCCTGCCCTGTTGGAATTTATATAATAGAATATAGTCTAAACTACATCTTTGCGATAATCGCATCCCCGAACTCCGAGCACTTAATTTCCTTCGCACCTTCCATCTGTCGGGCGAAATCGTAAGTTACTCGACCACCACCGATAGCACCATTCAAACCTTTGAGAATCAGATCAGCCGCTTCAGTCCAACCCATGTAGCGGAACATCATTTCGCCACTGAGAACAACCGATCCAGGATTCACGACGTCCTTGTCAGCATACTTAGGAGCAGTACCGTGGGTCGCTTCAAAGATAGCGTGGCCGGTGAGATAATTAATATTTCCACCAGGAGCGATACCGATACCGCCGACCTGAGCAGCCAGTGCGTCGGAAAGGTAATCACCATTAAGATTGAGCGTTGCGATGACGTCGAAGTCGGTCGGACGAGTCAGAATTTGCTGCAAGGTGATATCGGCAATCGCATCTTTAATCACCAGACCAGCACCGGGCTTACCTTCAGGAATTTTGCACCAAGGTCCGCCATCAATTTCCACCGCACCAAATTCATTTTTCGCCAAATCATAACCCCATTTCATGAATGCACCTTCGGTGTATTTCATGATATTACCTTTATGAACCAAGGTCAGAGATTTGCGCTTATTATCGATGGCGTATTGAATCGCTGAACGGATTAAACGTTCAGAACCAGGCTTAGAAACGGGCTTAATACCAATGCCCACGGTCGCGGGCTGCTCTCCACCAAAGCGGATTTTCTTAAACTCTTTAGGGAAGTTGGTCTTAATGAACTCTAAGGTTTTCAGAGCAATTTCAGAGCCTGCTTCAAAATCAATTCCGGCGTAAATGTCTTCGGTGTTCTCACGGAAAATAACCATGTCTACTTTACCAGGATTTTTTACGGGAGAAGGAACTCCGGTGAACCATTGCACCGGACGCAAACAAACGTAGAGATCCAATTGTTGACGCAGCGCAACGTTCAGAGAACGGATACCACCACCGGTGGGTGTGGTGAGTGGTCCCTTAATACCGACGAGATAATCTCTGAAAGCAGTGAGCGTAGCTTCGGGCAACCAGTCGTTAGTTTTCTTGAAAGCTTTTTCGCCGGCTAAAACTTCGAGCCATTCAATTTTGCGTTTTCCGTTATAAGCTTTGGCGACGGCAGCGTCGAAAACGCGGACCGAGGCGCGCCAGATATCTGGGCCCGTACCGTCACCCTCGATAAAGGGAATGATCGGGTGATCGGGTACATTAAGTTTGCCGTTCGTGATAGTGATACGACCAGCGCTGGCGGAGGGAGGTGTCATGGATAGACAGACTCAAACTTCCCTCTCGCCGTTTTTCAAGCCAACAGAAAAGGACCCCCTTACGAGGGTCCTTGTTTTAGCTGGTAATGAAACCAGTGCCATCCGCCTTAACGACGGAGAGTCCGAGAAGAATTATTTCTTCTTGGATTTGGCTTTTTTAGCTACTGATTTCTTAGCAGCTTTTTTCTTTTTGGCCATAGTTGTGATGTTCGTTGTTGGGTTAGAGGGTAACGACTGAAGCGCTACCCTGACGATGCGCCCTACACTCACCCGGGCCTGACGAGCCTGACGGGTAATACGAGTGCGGAGCTCCGAGGGGACTCGGAAAGACACTTGGCGGGAGTTGGTTGGTTCAACGTTCAAACGATTATCAGGACAATTCTCTAAGGCGTGCCTGATTACTTCGCTCAAATTAGACAAGCCGGCGCGTTGCTGAAAAGCGATTGCTTCATTGTGTAACTTCACGGGAAGGGACACGGTGATGAGACTTTCGCTGATGGTTTCGGTTCGGTTAGTCACGTTGCGGTTAACTCTTAATGACGATTGATAGACATTTATACGCATAGCGCAAGAGGAAATTCACTCAGAGCCAACCGTGAAAAATTCCTCACTCGTTTTTAGAAAAAAATCTGTTCCAAAAATGAATGCGCTGAGCAGAAATTTTCTCTGCTTACACCCTGAAGGTTGACCAATATTATTTTTAGAGTTACATCATATAAATATGAGCGAAGAACATCACGATGAATGGAAAAAACTCGCCGTATTAAGCGGGTTAAGCGGGTTATTCGGACTTCTTTCCATTCTCGTTAGTCATTCCTATCCACCCGCAAATTCACTTCACTGGATCTCAACATTATTACTCGCCGTCTCATGTATCGCGGGTGGATGGGATGCGTTGATCGACGGTTGGGAGTCACTGCGCGAAAAACGAGTCGATGTGCACACCTTGATGATCGTGGTAGCCGTAGGCTCATGGATTATTGGTCATCCAGAAGAGGGTGCGCTCCTGCTCTTTCTCTTCTCAGCTGCGGGTGCCATCGAACACTATGCCATGTACCGCACACGAGGAGCGATTGATGCACTGTTAGACCGCGCTCCTAAGCAGGCCCGCTTGATTGAAAGTGATGGTAAAGAAAGTATCATTTCTGTCAGTGCACTTAAACCTGGGCATCAAATAATCGTCCTCCCTGGTGAATTAGTTCCTGCCGATGGCGAGGTTGTTTTAGGCGAAAGCGCTGTTGATGAAAGCACCCTCACGGGTGAAGCAAAACCGGTAGAGAAAAAAACGGGGAGCTTAGTTTCAAGCGGCACCTTAAACAGTTGGGGACGTCTTGTTGTTTTGGTCACCAAAGCGGAAAAAGATAGTTCTCTGCAACGTATCATTACTCTGATCCGCGAAGCACAAGAAAGTAAAGCTCCTGCCCAGCGCGCCATTGATCGTTGGGGCGATATCTATGCGATATTCACTCTATCAGCGTCCCTAATTTTCTTTCTCTACCAATATTACGTCCTCAACAATCCCGTCATGGGCGGAGAAACGTCAGCACTCTATCGTGCAATGACTCTCATGGTGGTTCTGAGCCCTTGCGCGCTCGTGCTCTCAGTTCCTTCCGCTATTTTGGCAGCCATCGCTGCAGGCGCTCGCCAAGGTATCTTATTCAGAGGGGGCGCAGCCGTAGAAAGACTCTCAGGAGTTAATACGATATGCTTTGATAAGACAGGTACGTTAACCTCGGGAGAACCCGTAGTCGCATCGCTTGAAGTTTATCCACCTGAAAATCGCAGTAAAACATTGTCTGCATTACTCTCAGTTGAGTCTAATTCGACTCACCCCTTTGCAGCGGGAATCCTTAAGGCCTGCCGTGCTGAAGGTGCACAAATTCTACCCGTTGAGGGATTGGCTAATTTTCCTGGCCAAGGGATTTCAGGAGTCGTTAACGGCGTAACTTGGAAAGTGGGAGGTCGGGACTTCGTAGGCTGTGCAGCACTTCCCTCCAGCGAAGCCAATAGCGGTGCTATTATCAGCGAAGTTTGGGCGTCCGACGGGTCAACCATCGCTCGCGTTACCTTGGTCGACGAAGTTCGCCAAGAAAGCGCCTCCACCCTTTCCTCTCTTCATAAGTTAGGCATTCACACCATCATGCTCACGGGCGATCGCGAAGAAGCTGCCGCCGTCGCTGCGAAAAAAGTGGGTGTTCAGAAATTCGCCGCTGCCCTCTCACCCGAAGATAAAATGCAAACCGTGCGGAAAATTTCCGCCGACGGACATATTGTCGCCATGGTCGGTGATGGTGTAAATGACGCCCCCAGTTTGGCCGCCGCGGATATCGCCATTGCGATGGGAAATCGCGGAAGCGATGCCGCCCTAGAATCTAGCGACGTGGTTCTCATGGATGATAAAATCGAAAAACTTCTGAATGCTATCGAACTGAGTAAAGCCGCCCGCACCGCCATTCGTATTAATATTATCATTTCAGCCGGCACGGCATTAACGATGGCTACGATAGTCATTCTTAAAGGAGCCACTCTATCTCTCGGTGTCATGGCACACGAAGGTAGCACCGTCATCGTGTGCTTAAACGGACTGCGATTATTGGCTCACCGCCCCAAGGCTTAAACTAAGAAAGTTTCTTTTCTAAGAAAAGTGCACGACCCGTGGTAGGATCGAGTTGGTACGATGCAAATCCCACTGCGTCGTAAAGTTTTCGGGCATGTTGATTATGCTCTAACACTTCGAGTGTGAGCTTACAACAACCGCGACGACGCGCTTCGGTCTCAATCGCAGCCATCAAAGCCTTACCGACGCCACGACATTGAAATTTGGGCAATACCGCCAAGTCGTGGATATTGACTAAGGGGCGACAGGCAAAAGTGGAGAAGCCTTCAAACGCAATGACTAAGCCAACTGCATGACCCTCCGACCACGCTAACAAAACAATAGCATGCGGGCGCTTGGAGAGTTCATTAGCCAGATTGGCTCGGACTTCAGATGACAACGGCACGCCGCCACCGACGACGTGGGAGGCGTAGGAATTTAAAACCTCAACGACCGCATGAGACTCGTCCGACTTCAGCCAATCTACCGGACGAATCTCTAATGCAATCGCAGCCATCGTTTAGCGCAGTTCTTTACCCGAACCGTCAAACAACTTAAACGCTTCAATGCTGTAAGTAGCATCAGGCTTTGTGCCTAAGCGAACCTTACAGGACTTCATTAAGTCGCGGAAATATTCACGGTCTTCTTTCACGATGCGATCCAAGTTAATCGGGTGAAGTAGAATATTGATTTCTAATTCTTTATCCGGACCGACTTGTTCGCGCAGACGACGAATCACGCTTAAAAGCTTACGCTGAATTTCCACAGACACGGTGCGAGGATTTTTGACGATGCCACGACCCTGACAATGCGGACAATCCATGTACATCGAGGTCGTATTCGACTCGGTGTGGCGCTGACGTGTCATTTGCAACACGCCGAGTTGGGAAATCGGTAAAATCTGGTGCTTGGCTCGATCGTCTTCCATCGCCTGGCGCAAAGTATCGTAAACCGTTTTACGATCTTTGGGGTTTTTCATATCGATAGTATCAATCATGATTAAGCCCCCTAAATTGCGGAGCTTGATTTGGCGCGCCCCTTCGGTAACGGCTTCGATATTAGCCTGTAGGATATAATCCTTACCATCTTTGGTCGCACCGCGGTGTGAGCCCGTGTTAACGTCAATCGCGGTGAGCGCTTCGGTTTCATCAATCACGATTTCACCGCCGCTTGGAAGTGGAACGCGACGTTGGAAGAGTTGTTCAATCTGACGTTCGATATTATAACGTTCAAAGACTGGAATTGGGTCCTTATAAAGTTCAACACGTGAACTGGAACGGGGAGAAATTTCCGCAACCAATTCTTGGACGATTTTAAAGTCCTCAGGATTATCGACGAGAATACGGTCCACTTCTTCGGTGAGGAAGTCGCGAACAGTCCGTTCAATTAAACCAGGTTCAGTGTAGAGCAATATCGCCTTCTGTTCCGACTTGTTAATCTTCTCAACAATCGACTGCCAGCGACGCAGCAACATATGGAGATCGCGCACAAACCAGCGGGCTTGCTTACCTTCGCCGGCGGTGCGGATGATGACACCCATGCCTTCAGGAATGGTGAGTGAACGTAAAATATCCTTCAGACGTTCACGCTCGGGAGCTTCTTCAATTTTGCGCGAAACACCGCAAGCACCGCTGAAGGGCATGAGAACTAAAAATCTTCCAGGAAGGGCGATGTTCGTGGTCGAACGAGGACCCTTAGTTCCGATGGTGTCCTTAACCACCTGAATCACGATATCAGATCCAGCAGGAAATAACGTTGGGATATCTTTCGCTTGGTAGCGGGCTTTGCGTTGTTTTTGTTCGGCCGATTCATTGTCGCGGATGAATTCAACCTGCGAGTCATTAGCGGCGGGCAACATATCCCAGTAATGCAGGAAGGCATTTTTCGACTGACCGATGTCGACGAAGGCGGCTTTTAATCCGGCTTCGAGATTTTGGACGCGACCTTTAAAAATCGAACCGACCATGCGGTTTTCACCTTTGTGTTCGATTTCGAATTTATCGAGAACACCGTTTGTGAGTAGCGCGACGCGTTTTTCAAGCGTCTCGGCATTAATCACAAGTTCACGGTAATTAGCACGGTCCTTGGAGAAGTGCTTCACAATACGTTGCAAGAGAGGTAACTCTTTGCGACGTTGCGCGGCCTCTTCGGCTAGTTGCTTAGGATCAACCCCGGAGGAAGTTGGCAGTGCGCCTTCTTCAGGGAGGTCGTTGAGGTTATCGTCGGAATTATTTTGGTCGGTCATCGCAGTAGTATGGCGTTAAATGCCAGTTACCGGAGTCCCCCTATTCTCACCGCCATCCACCGAATGTCGATGGACGCTCTGGACTAATCCGAGAAGCAAAAAGCAGCTGAGAATAAAGGACCCCCCGTAACTGAGGAAAGGTAGTGGAACGCCCGTGACGGGCATTAAATCGATATTCATGCCAATATTAATAATGACATGGGTGCCGATAATCACCGCGGCACCAATAGCTAACAAAGATCCGAATCGGTCGATGGCTAACAAAGCGGTTCGCACAATGCGCCAGAGCAAGAAGGCGAAAGCGACAATGACAAAAAGCCCTCCCCTGAAACCAATTTCTTCAGCCATTCCTGAAAATAGAAAATCATTATGGGCCGCCGCTTCGGGAAGGTAACCGTACTTCGCTTGTGTGCCCTTACCGATGCCTTGACCTTCTAATCCGCCGCGACCTACGGCAATCACAGCTTGTTTCACATTCCAAGTCGCACCACGTCCACGTGGATCGATGATAGAAGGCGCCACAAAGGAAAGTAAACGTTCACGCTGATAGTCTTTCAAAAGAAAGAACCAGGCCGTTTCTTCGTGTTTACCGCGCACTGTTTTAGCAGGATTTAAATCATCCTCGTGTGCTTGAGCGTAAGCTGTAACTTTGGAAGCGTAAGAAACTAAATCAACAGCGACAATCGCTCCTAATAAGACGGCACTCAATCCCGCCACCATGAAAAACCTGGAACTCAGGCCGGCAACAAACAACAAGGCAAATGACAGTGGAAGGTAGATGAGTGCCGAGCCTAAGTCAGGCTGCACAAAAATCAAGACAAACGGTAAGCCCGCCGCCACCAAAACTTTGACCACGGTGGGCCAGGACTTACGCCAAGACCCAATCGGTTCTAAGACCAAGACCGCGGCGATAAAAATGAGGACGGAAACTTTGGCGAACTCCGAGGGCTGAATCGAAAAGGGACCGAAATCCATCCACCGGCGAGCTCCGTTAATACTTCGAATAAATGAACCTATATTTATTTTAAAAAATGCACAAAAAGATATCGGTACCAGCACGAGTATTCCGATTAAATAAATGCGGCGCGCATGGACGCGCAGTTTGCGATAATCCAACGAGGAAATCATCCAGTAGGCCACCCACCCGATGGCCAAAAAAATCATCTGAGAATTCGCAAAATTGGTCTGCCGATACGATCCCGCTGAATCAATCGCGACGACCCCTAAACTGCTTAAAAGTAAAATAATGACAACCTGCGTCCAATCCGTTCGCCAAGAAAAATTGGCAAATTTCTCCCACCAGGCAGACACCTGAGCTCCTTCACTCTCAAAAAGGCGGGACATAGCTAAAATCAAACATCTAAAAGATAATGTGCAAGGCGAACCTCCCGAAAGGGCTTGCGGACTGGGCACAGCTGGTAACT
>JBAXUJ010000048.1:0-8475 GCA_037129735.1 Opitutia bacterium
GTCCAACCCAAGACTTCGGCTCGACCCGCCACGGCAGCTTCAACGGCGCCTTTAAATTCTGCGTCTTTACCTACAGTGACGGTTAAATCGATTTCCAATTCAGAAAGTGCGCGGGCCATTTGCACCGCATCTTTACGGCCTGGATTAAGCATTAACAAAACACGCGGGCGGCCGCTGGCGGTTGCACTTGAGCGTGAAGCCAATTTGTCGCTCACCGGAAAACCGTAAGCTAAAATTTTCTCTTTGGGAACGCCCTGCTTAATCATGACATCTGAGGTCGCTTGATTAGGCGTCACATAAACGTCCGAGTAAGCGCGATGCCAGGCGCGGTTTACCGAAACTGAATCAGTCACCACGGTGATGATATAAGGACGAGCGGGATCACTGAGTTTCCAGCGTCGTTCAATTTGGTAATTATAAAGTGGATAAGCCGAGATAACGATTTTGGGCTGGGTGCTGTCCAATAATTCCATCAGGCGACGACGGACCGGGCCGAGAAATGGCAGACTTATTTCAACTAAGGGAAGAGAGTGTAAAGCGGCATACAGACAGCCCCAAAGTTTAGGGAATCGATTGGCTACTTGGATGTAACTATCCCTTTGTTTATGGGCTTTTTCTTGTCCGTAGGCCTCGAGGAAAATATCGTGAAATTCGGCTTCTGTACCGATGGGTTCGCGATTGATAGCGGCAACGACAGCGCGAGCGGCTGCATTATGTCCTTCGCCAAAGCCCGCCGAAAGTACGGGGATAATTTTTTTCATGAATTATGAAACCGATTGAACCAACTGTTTTGCTTTGTGCAATTCGTAAGCTTCTCGTTGGGCGGTGATGAGTTTCATCAGTTCAGCGCGATCTACGACGCGGATGGTTCCGTCGAGTTCTTCAACAATGGCCGTTAAGGACTCAACCCAATCACCGGAATTTAAATAACGCACTTTGCCCATCATACGGTCTTCCGCTTTGTGAATGTGACCGCACATCACACCATCGCATCCGCGACGTTGGGCGAGGGTTTGAATATGTTCTTCGAAGCGTGAAATAAAACTCACCGCTTGTTTAACTTTTCCTTTAATCGCTTGGGAAAGTGAGAAATATTCTTTGCCGCGCCAAGCTCTCCATCGGTTGTAGAAGCGGTTGATATTGAGCAGCATTTGGTAGCTGATATCGCCTAAAATCGCTAACCAGCGCATCTTCGCTGTAACTGTGTCAAACACATCACCATGGATGCAGAGATACTTTTTACCATCAGCAGCTTCGTGGATATGCTCTTCGGCTAATTCAATTCGATCCAGGCTGATAGGGATGAGACGACGAATAAAGTCATCGTGATTACCGCGCAGATAAATCATCTGGGTACCGTCTTTTTCTGCCATCTTCAAAAGTCGACGAACGACCGCGGTGTGGGCGGGGCCCCAGTGATTGTTTCTTTGCAGCGACCAGAGATCGATAATGTCGCCATTCAAAATCATTTTCTGACAACGCACACCGCGTAAAACTTCTAACAACTCACGAGCTTGAGCGTCTTTGGTGCCCAAGTGCAAATCCGACAAAATGATAGTCCGAAATTGAACTTTAGCACTCATCGGGCGTGGTGTGGACTCCATGTGCCAAACTATACTCTAAAATTGTGTCAAAACAGTGTCTTCCAAGCCCCACGATTGTTACGAAATGAAGTCTTTTCGTAACACATCTGAGATAATTGCCATTATTGGCGTTGAATTACTTTTTATACAGAACCTGGAAACGTTCTTTTGGTGCCGTATCGAACTTTTTGATAATGGCTTCGTATTCGGGTGCATCGTAAGCGAGGGCGGCCAATCTTAAAACGGGGAGCATGTTACTTTCATCAATTTCTTTGATTTGCTTGTATGGCCACTTTGCCGGCGGTTGATCAATGTAAGGAACTAAAAAGTCGAGAGCTTTACGAATCGAGTGCGCATCTTTGCTATTTTTACGCCACAGATCTACGCCGGCGTAATCTCCTAAACTGGCTAATTTGAAAAAGGCATCTAAGTTCATACAAGAATAACTGAATGAAGCCGTTCTTGCTAATTCAAGTGGCTGTTTACCATCGGACTCAATTTGCGTGTTAAGTCTTTTCGTGCGTGCTGTTTCGATGATTCTTTTGGCATCATCTTTTTTTCCTAATCCTAAGGCAAGGTGAGCTGTTTGGACATCGAACCAAGTGCCATGATTATTAGGTGCGGCATGCTCTTCTTTACCGAGAGTGCTCTTTAAGAGCCATTCGTAATAAGTGGTCATCCACTGCATTAAAGCCTTTTGATTCGCTGCGGTAAAATCATCACTATTTCCCAATAAATTCGAGGCATCTATCACTATGCCCATTCGACGCGCATCTAAAATTCCCTCACCTCTACCATCATTTTTACCGGCCACCGCCTGAGCAAAATTAAGATTTGGATTCATCTGTGTAGCAGGATTTAGAAACCAAACTTTAATTAATTTTGCAGCATGATCGGAGTATTTTTTATCATGCGTAAAATAATAGGCCAAAGATAAAGCTTCTATTCGTTCAATGGTTCTACCCAAACGAAGGTGATCGGAATTTTCTTCATTTTTTGCCTCTGGATTTACCTTTCCATCTTGGCGAATATAGGGCAGACCGTTCGACTTCGAGGGATCGGGCCAAAAGTATGGCGCGATGCTCATGTAGTCATGTTTATTTCCAGACGGAGGAACCTTCGTCTTATCCATGACCGACTCCGGTTCTTGCTTAAGGTATTTATTGGCGTCGCTGATAATTTTATTAACGGAACTTAACTCAGGCTCTCTCCCTCCTTGATAACTACTTTTTGCTTTAGCTAACGCTCCAGGTCTGGCCCCGTAATACTCAGTGGCTGACCCAGCCCACAGGGCCACCTGACCCATCAGAAATAGGCAAAGACTGAGAACGGGGGTAGGCCTCATGTTCATATAACAAAATTAAAATGCTAATGTTTCAGCAAGAACCAAAGAGATTGCGAAAAACAGGCTAAAAGAATTTCAAAGTTTTTACCCTTCACACTTGCACCCAAGGGGGGCACTTCTAACTTCCCAGTTTCCCATGGTTAAATCCGATTTTGGCTATAATAGTAAGATTGAAGGCGAAGTCATCGTGACTCGTGCCGATGCCGTCGTCAACTGGGTGCGCAGTCACTCCGTTTGGCCGATGCCCATGGGACTCGCCTGTTGCGCTATCGAACTGATGGCTGCCGGTGGCTCCCGATTTGATATTTCCCGTTTTGGTATGGAAGTCATGCGCTTCTCCCCACGCCAAGCAGACTGCATGATCGTCTCCGGAACAGTCACTTACAAAATGGCGGAAGTGGTTCGTCGTATTTACGATCAAATGGCTGAACCCAAATGGGTCGTCGCCATGGGTGCCTGTGCATCTTCGGGCGGCATGTATCGCTCTTACGCTACGCTTCAAGGTGTCGATAATATCGTTCCTGTTGATATTTATATTTCTGGATGTCCACCCCGCCCCGAAGCTTTGCTCGATGGCATGATGCTCTTGCAGGAAAAAATTCGTCAAGAGGGTGGTTCGCTTAAACGCACATTCCGTGGCCGCACCGTCGACACTAAAATCGTCAGCTAAATTCCATGGACGTTCTCGCGCTCACTCAAAAATTTCCGCAGACACAAAATTTAGCGGGACAAGACATGACCACGTTTGCGGTCAACAGTACTGAATTAGCAGACATCGTTAAATACTTACGCGATGAACAGGGCTTCGATTTACTCGCGGATCTTTGCGGTATGGATTGGAAAGACCGCACTCCACGCTTCGGCGTTGTGATCCACTTACTCAGCACGAAGAATCGCGAATACGTCCGCTTACATGCACCTTGCGTGGATGATGCCGTCCCCACCGTTTCGGCGATTCACCCAGGCGCGAACTGGCACGAGCGTGAAGCGTATGATATGTTTGGTATTAAATTTATCGGACATCCAGATCCTCGCCGAATTTTAATGTGGGAAGCTTATCCTTATCACCCACTCCGCAAAGAATTCCCCTTAGCAGGCATTGAGGTTCCCTTCCCTGCGGCCGACGTCGCTGCAGTCACTGGTCAAACCGTTGAGCCCGCACCGATGATGGGCGGACCATTCGTTTCAAGCGGCGGACATATGTCAGGCGCCGAACCACAAGCCCTCGACCAATCTTGGAACGAGGAAAAACCAAAATCTTAATTTTGTGAAAACCACTAAAGAAATTTCTCTCGGCGATATCGCCGCACGCTCCGAAGAGTTACGCGGAGAAAATATGACCCTTAACATGGGTCCCTCTCACCCTGCGACTCACGGCGTACTTCGTCTTTCACTTGAACTCGATGGCGACAAAGTAATCAAGTGCGACCCAGTGATTGGTTATCTTCACCGCGGTGATGAAAAAATTGCGGAGAACATGACTTACAATCAATTCGTTCCTTACACGGATCGTTTAGATTATCTCGCTCCGCTCGCCAACAACGTCGCCTACGCAATCGCCGTAGAAAAATTAGCCGGACTGAAAATGCCCGAGCGTTGCGAAGCCATCCGCGTCGTCTGCTGCGAAATGGCTCGTATTTCTTCCCACTTATTAGGCCTAGGTGTTTACGCGATGGATACCGGTGCATGGACCGTTTTCATGTACACTTTCAATGAGCGCGAAAAACTTTACACCCTCTTTGAAGAACTTACCGGCGCACGTTTCACCACCAGCTACACTCGGATCGGTGGATTAACGCGCGACTTACCTGAAGGCTGGTTACAACGTGTCGAAACTTTCTGTGATGGAGTTTTAAAAACCATCGACGAAGTAGACCGCCTGCTCACCCGCAATGGCATCTTCCTCGAACGCACCGAAGGCATCGCACCTATTTCCAAGGAGCTCGCACTCGCTTACGGTTTAACCGGACCTAACTTACGTGCCTCAGGCGTCGCTTTCGATTTACGTAAAGACAAACCTTATTCCGGATACGAAAAATATGAATTCGATATTCCCGTTGGAACGAAGGGCGATTGCTTTGATCGTTATTTAGTCCGCATGGAAGAGGTTCGTCAGTCCGTACGTATTCTCCGCCAAGCGATTAAAACGATGCCAGGTGGTGCTTGGTATGCTGAAGACGCCAAGAAAATTTTCCTTCCACCGAAAGCCAAGACGATGACGAAGATGGAAGAACTCATCCAAAACTTTATGTTGGTCACTGAAGGACCACAAATTCCTGCGGGTGAAGTTTACTTCGAAGCCGAAAACCCTAAAGGTTCACTCGGATTTTACATCGTCTCCAACGGTGGTGGTGTTCCTTATCGCTTAAGAATTCACGGACCGAGTTTCGTGAGCTTAAGTATTCTCCCCGCGATTGTGCCGGGTAATTTCCTCACTGATATTGCATCCATCCTCGGGTCGCTCGACTTCGTGATGGGTGAATGTGATCGCTAAACATGTCGCTCAAACCTTCCACCCTTTCTCAGGCCGATACAATTATCGCCCAGTACCCGCAAAAGCGTAGCGCAACCATGCCTCTCTTACACTTAGTGCAAGAGGATCGTGGTTTCATCACGCAAGAAGACATGGCGTGGGTTGCCGAAAAAGTCGGCGTCACTCCGATGCAAGTTTTGGAAGTAGTGACCTTCTACCCGATGTTCCGTCAGCAAGCGATTGGTCGTCGTCACGTCAAAGTCTGTCGCACCCTTTCCTGCGCACTACGCGGCTCTTATGCTTTAATGGAAAGTTTAGAAAAATCTTTAAACTGTCCACGCGGCGAAACTTCAGCTGATGGAAATTTCACTTTAGAGTTCGTTGAGTGTATCGCCGATTGTGGCTGTGGTCCTGTGGTTCAAGTCGACCACGCTTTACACGAAAACGTCGCCCCTGAAAAAGCGGCGGAATTTTCTGAGCAAATTAAAAACAGTCTCAAAGATTCTAACTACGGAAAAAATAAACCCGTACCCGGTACACCCGAGTGGAACGGATAAACCTTTAATCACTTTATAAAATGTCCGCCGTCGAACGCCCACTTATTTACGCCAACCTCCGCAAGCCAGGTTACACCATCGACCTCGATTGCTACATCAAGCACGGCGGTTACGAAGCCCTTAAAAAGGCTGTCGCGATGAAGCCTGAGGATGTTTGCAAAGAAGTTGAAGTCTCAGGCTTACGCGGTCGCGGTGGTGCAGGTTTCCCCACGGGAATGAAGTGGAAATTCCTTGACCGTAAATCGGGCAAGCCCTGCTACCTCGTTATCAATGCTGACGAATCTGAACCAGGTACATTTAAGGACCGTCAGATTATTTACAAAGATCCGCACCAAATGCTCGAAGGCATTGCGATCACCGCTTGGGCCATTCAAGCGAAACAGACTTTCATTTATATCCGCGGAGAATTCCAACACGGCGCGAAAATTTTAGAGAACGCCATTGCTGAAGCGAAAGCTAAGGGATTCTTAGGAAATAATATTTTAGGTAGCGGTTATTCGTGTGATGTCGTCGTACATCGTGGCGGAGGTTGCTATGTGTGCGGTGAAGAAACTGGACTCATTGAATCACTCGAAGGTAAGCGCGGCTATCCACGCATTAAGCCACCTTACTTCCCTGCTGTACTTGGCGTTTATAACTGCCCCACGATTGTAAATAATGCTGAGACGATGGCTCAAGTGAAGCACGTGTTAGCTTTCGGCGGTGCTGAGTTTGCCAAGATTGGTATCCCTGGTGATAGCGGAACGCACATCTGGGGAGTCAGCGGACTCGTTAAGCGTCCAGGACTTTACGAAATCGAAGCAGGCAAAGCGACCTTCGGACAATTACTTTATGATTTCTGTGGTGGACCTCTCGAGGGTCGAACATTCAAAGCGATTATCCCTGGCGGATCTTCTACCAAAATTTTAAAGTTCGGTGAACGCTTCAAAGGTAAACTCGCGAACGGACAAGAATTTGACTGGGCACTTGAAGATATTCCTCTCGATTCAAATAGCATCGCTGCTTGTGGTACTGGACTCGGCACCGGCGGAACCATCGTCATCGATGACTCCGTTGAAATGATTCAAGCGCTCTCGAATCTAAATGCATTTTATGCCCATGAAACCTGCGGACAATGCACACCCTGTCGCGAAGGTTCCTTGTGGTTAAGTCGTGTCTCTAAGCGCATCACCACCGGCGGTGGATTAGAATCCGACGTTCCTTTATTACTCGATATCGCTAATCAAGTCGCTGGTCGCACAATCTGTGCACACGGTGAAGCGGTTGCATGGCCTGTACAATCGGCAGTACCCAAATTTAAAGACGAATACCTTGATTCGATTAAACGTCGTCAAAAAGGTGAATCCGTTTCCCCTCTCAAACTCATCTAATCATGGAATTCAAAAATGTTACCGCTGTGGCTAAAGCCAATGTCTACTTCGACGGAAAAGTAGTTTCCCACAGTATTCTCTTTGCGAGCGGCGAAAAGAAAACGCTCGGACTGATTTATCCAGGCTCCTATCACTTTGGAACCGATAAAGCTGAGATCATGGAAATCACCGACGGAAGTTGCGTGGTGACGATTGATGGCAGCAAAGAACAAAAAACCTATGCGGCTGGTACGAAATTTGATGTGCCTGCTAAATCAGGTTTCACCATCGCTGTTCCCTCAGGTATTTGTCAGTACATCTGTAGTTTTATTGGATAAAGTAACGGCACCCTCGCGTGCACGCTTGCTTTCTTAAGTGGGCTAATAGACCTTTACGCCATGTCCGAAACCTTTGGAAGTTCTCCTGTGCCCTTTGGCGCACCAGCCAAAGAGAAGCCATGGGTGCAGTTAAAGACTTTTACTTCGAAGCCTAATATCTTCCGTTCCATGGTCGGAGATGTTTCTCCCGATGCACGCCAGGGAGACATCGTTGCCGCCTACGAT
This sequence comes from Opitutia bacterium, assembly GCA_037129735.1. Taxonomy (GTDB): domain Bacteria; phylum Verrucomicrobiota; class Verrucomicrobiia; order Opitutales; family UBA953; genus UBA953. Next base: position 7,871 of record JBAXUJ010000048.1, read on the forward strand.
AAACAAGGGTCCCCAATCGGTTATGGATTTTGGAATCCCGGTGCACCCATCGCACTACGTATTGTAAAATCAACCCCGGGAAAACCCGATGAAGCTTGGTTCGAAGGAGCGATTAAAAAAGCCGCCGCGCTCAGAAAAGATATTTTAAAGTTAGATGCTGATACCGATGCTTATCGTGTGGTGAATGGTGACGGAGATTTTCTCTCAGGCTTAGTGGTCGATAAATTAGGCGATACCCTCTCGATTGAAGTTTCATCGATTGCGGTGATGCGTCGGTTGCCTCGCTGGATTAAAATTTTACACGAAGCCATCGGAACTAAAAAAGAAATTGTGCAGGTCGACGAACACGTCGCTCGCGTTGAAGGCATCGTCCCTTCCGATATTCCTAGCTCGTCGGTACGCTTTGTGAAGATTAAGGAGTTTGGGGTGGTGCAAGAAGTAGACTTCGCCGAAGGCCATAAAACAGGCTTTTTCTGCGACCAGCGCGATAATCGCCGTCGCTTCGCCCAACTTGCTAAAGGACTAAAAGTATTAGACCTTTGTTGCTACTCGGGTGGATTTTCCGTCGCAGCCAAATTAGCTGGAGCCACTGAAGTCACCGGCGT
>JBAXUJ010000049.1:0-8462 GCA_037129735.1 Opitutia bacterium
GCATTAAGCCTGTTTGTTTTTCTAGGTTCGGTGGTTTCGGGTCAGTCCGAGACTACTGTGCCGGTGGAGCGAAGTCAGAAATTCGCCAAGATTTATACGAAGAAGGAGACGGAAGAGTTTATTTCGACAGCGAAGGAGACTATAGCGGCACTCGCTGCGAAAGATAAGAAACTCATGATTATGAAGCTGACCGATCTCGAGGCGGCTTGGGATGGGGATGAGGATAAGCTCAAGCCACGCAATGAAGCCCAGTGGAAATTAATCGATGATACATTGGATCGCGGGATTAATTCCTTACGCAGTACCTCATATGATGAAGTTAAAGGTAAGCAGGCGTTGGATGATCTTTTGAAGGCTTTAGTAGAGTCGACGAAGTAGTAAGTTCAGGGGACAAGTGGGCAAGGTGACACGGTGACAAGGGGTCGTGTCAGGACGCGACGCAGTCGCGCCCCTACCAACAAATTAAGGGGACACGTGGGCAAGGTGACAAGGGGACATGGGGGGATGTATTTGCCTATTTTATGAGAACTGTTTCTAAATAGAGTTATGAGGGCGTTGATGATTTTAACTTTAATCGGAGCGAACGGAATATTTGCGGCGGAGTTGCCGGTATCGCTCGTGGGGAGTGGTCCAGAATTAAAATATATAAAAACTGAGCGAGGGGATCAGGTATGTGATTTCTCGTATGCGGGATATGGCGGTGGTGGTGTTGTATTTCCGACATCGAATAATAAAAAAACGGTAAGCTCGGTGACAGGTGACGCGTCAGACGCGATTCAATCAGCCATCAATCAAGTTGCTTCAATGCCTTTGGTTGACGGTGTGAGGGGTGTGGTTGAATTACCTGCGGGTACTTATAACTGTGCCAAAACATTGGCGATTAAGACTCCTGGAATTATTTTAAGAGGTGCGGGTAGTGCAGCAGGGGGAACGATTATTAAATTAACCGGGAAGCCACATATTGCGATTGAGATAGCGTATGAGGTGGCGACCAGTGACGGTAAGGAGTCGAAAAAGAAAGCCCGCGAAGCAGCGGCGAGCGAGGGGAAGTCGAAGGGCTCATCTAAGCCGATTAAAATTACAGATGATTATGTGCCGTCGGGAACTCACGTCATCAATGTGCAATCCGCTTCGGGTTTGAAGGCTGGAGATTCGATTGAGATTACGCGTGAGGCGACCAAGGACTGGATACACTTTATGGGAATGGATAATTTGATGGATGCGGGCAAGTTGGAGACTTGGATGAAGGAGGATCGGCCTATTTCCTATGTCCGAAAAATTAAATCGATTAAAGGAAATGAAATTACCATCGAGGTGCCTTTGACTGATTGCATTGATATGAAGTTTTTAAACAAGTCGGGCGCAACGGTGACGAAAGTCGATCCACAGAAGAAGATTACGAAGTGCGGAATGGAGAATTTTAGAATCGAAGCGCCGAACCCGGTGGGTGATTGGAAGGATGCGCAGAATGTCGGTGTGATTATTAATAATGCTGAAGATATTTGGATGAAGAATGTTGGAATGAAGAATACATTTCCTGATGTGCAAGTGGGTGAAGATTCGTCGCGGGTGACAATCGAATCGTTAAAGACTGAGCATCCCGGGGAGATTAAGCAGAGCGAGAAATCGAACGGGTATGCGTCTTATGTAAGATTATTAGGGACGCAGACTTTGATGAATCAATGCAGTTTGAGTGGGAATGGGGCGTTTTATATTTCGACGGCAAATACGACCTCGCAGTTGAATGTGATTTTAAATTCAACATTTACGGGTGATGGGTCGATTCAGCCGCATATGACGTGGTCGACTGGCCTGCTGCTTGATGGCTGTAAGCTTAATCAAGGTGCGATTATTATTCGGAATCGAGGCAAGGCGGGATCGGGTCACGGTTGGACCATGGGGTGGTCGGTGGTATGGAATTGTTCAGCAAAATCTATTACCATCGAGCAACCGCCTGGGGCGACTAATTGGTGTGTGGGGTCGTCTGGAAAATATGAAGTCGAGGATAAAGGAAAGAGTAGTTGGCTCTTTATGAAAGGTGCTTCGGCGACACCGAGTAGTTTGTATCAGGCGCAATTGGAGGCGCGAGTGAAACTCGCGAGGTGACATGGGACAAGGGGAGAGGCAGAGGCGTATATTAAAATTTTGGATACAACGGGTGTAATTATACTATTATTACAAAAGTAGTATGATTTAATTTAGGCAGATTAGGGGTTGCACTGATTTAAAATAAGCATAGTTAATAACTCGTACCCCTAACCCTACTATGACCTCATACCTAAAATCAGCGTATAATAAGGCATTCATGTTCTTCATGTTTTGCTTTATGATCACCCCAACTACTGCAAAAGCTGCGACTCTTGGTTCAGCTAACTTGCAGTCATCCGATCTCGTGGGAGTATCCTTCTGGGTAATCTCCATGGCGTTAGTTGCTGCGACTGCGTTCTTCTTTCTGGAAATCCAGCGCGTGTCTCCTAAGTGGAAGACCTCGTTGACTGTTTCAGGTTTAGTAACGCTCGTTGCTGCTACCCACTACTTCTACATGCGTGATGTATGGGTCACCACACAATCAACTCCTACCGTTTATCGTTATATTGATTGGTTGATCACTGTTCCTCTCTTGATGGTTGAGTTCTACATCATCCTCTCCGCTGTAACTAACGTTCCAGGCCGTGTATTCTGGAAATTAATCCTCGGTACCTTAGTGATGCTTATCGGCGGTTATGTTGGTGAAGCCGGTTTAATGGCTGCAACTCCTGCCTTCGTTATCGGCATGGTTGGTTGGGCATACATCATCTTCGAAATCTACGCCGGCGAAGCTGGTCAGATCAATGCGAGCTCCGCAACTCCTGCTGTACAAGAAGCATTCAAGCTCATGCGCACCATCGTAGTTGTAGGTTGGGCGATCTATCCTCTCGGATACTACTTCGGTTACATGACCGGTGCTCCTGCAGCAGATAGCGCGAAGACTCTTAACGTTGTCTACAATCTTGCAGACTTCGTGAACAAGATCGCTTTCGGTGTTATCATCTGGAAGTGCGCTGTTAGCGAATCCGACAAACGATAAGTTTGTACGAATGATCGGGCAATGAAGTCGACTGGCTTCATTGTCCGATTTTTTCGTTTTCAGAATCCGTGGGCCCTTCGCCCGCTTTGTTAGGTTAACCTTAATTTTCGGAAATTACCCCTACCGATGAATACAATCACTGACATCACCCAACAAGCGGTTGAGCGTCTGATGCTTGATTTAGTCATGGTAGCCATGAAGCCAGAACATCAAGCCGTCCCGGCTACGATTAAGGCTGCGCAATACCATCTAGAGGCTGGTGGACAGCGTGTACGATCTAAGTTGGCTCTCCATGCCTGTCAGTGCCTTGGAATTAAGACTGAAGACGCTGTGCGAATCGCAGCGGCAGTCGAATTACTCCACAATGCATCCCTGGTGCATGACGATTTACAAGACGACGAGAAGCTTCGTCGCGGAATGCCGACCGTTTGGGCGGCTTATGGCAAAGACGTCGCCATTTGTACGGGCGACATTTTATTATCGGCGGCGTACGGTGCGCTTTCCGAAGTCAGTAACTCCAAACTAATCCCAGCGCTTCTTCGACGTGTGCATGAGCGCACTGCGATGGTGATTCAAGGTCAATGCTCCGAACTTTCCGCTAAGGATTGTGCGGTGACCGATTTAGCACAGTACGAAGCGATTGTGATCGGTAAATCTGGAGCGCTCTTGAGTCTCCCGATCGAGTTAGCCTTTATTGCGGCGGGTCAGGAAACATGGACGAAGCGAATTCAGGACGCGGCTCATACCTTTGGTGTGGGTTATCAAATGGTGGACGACTTAGAAGATATCAAAACCGATACCGAGAAACATAATCTTAATATTGTTTTAGTTCTCGAGGCGTCGGGTGAAGGCCAGCAGGCAACCAAGCTGGCACGTAAATTTGCTCAACAGTATTTGGATCGGGCGATTTCATTGGCAGAGAGTTTACCGGAAGATGCGGGATCTTTGTTGTCAGAATTTGCCTTAGTTCTGGGCAAACGACTGAAGACGGACTAGACCTTCAGTGTGAAGGCCATCGTCATTGGAACAGGCTTCGGTGGAATTGCTGCGGCGCTTCGCTTGCGGGCGAAGGGGTATGATGTGATTGCAATCGAACGTTGTGCGGCGGTGGGCGGTCGTGCTCAAGTTTTCGAACGCGAAGGCTTTCGGCATGATGCGGGTCCGACGGTGATTACTGCGCCGTTTTTATTTGAAGAACTCTTTTCACTGTTTGGCGAAAAATTAGCGGACCATGTGAAGTTGGTGCCCGTGAAGCCCTGGTATCGTTTTCATTTTAGTGATGGGAGTGAGTTTGATTATGGTGGCACACTCGAAGAGACCTTGGCGGAGATTGCCAAGATTGAGCCGAAGGACTGCGAAGGGTATTTGAAATTATTGGCTCACTCTAAGAAAATTTATCAGGTCGGATTCGAAAAATTATCGGCAGAACCGTTTCATAAATTTTGGACGATGGTAAAGCAGGTGCCGGCGTTATTAAGATTAAGAAATTATGAGACCGTTTGGCAGATGGTATCGCGGCATTTAAAAAGTCCGAAACTCCGCCAGGCTTTTTCGATTCAACCTTTGTTGGTGGGTGGAAATCCGTTTGATACCACGAGCATCTATGGGCTCATTCATTATTTAGAACGAGAGCATGGGGTGCATTTTGCGATGGGTGGAACGGGTGCGCTGACCAAGGCGTTGTCGGATCTGATGGTCAGGCATGGCGTGCAGTTGCGACTGAATACCACGGTGGCGTCTATTAAAATCAAAGACGGCATGGCCAGTGGGGTGGTGTTGGAGGATGGCACGGAGTTGTCGGCGGATCTCGTGGTATCGAATGCCGATGCGGCGCATTTATATCAGACCATGGTAAAGCCTGAGGACCGTTCGATGATGAGCGGACTCAAGCTCAAGGCGGCGCATTATTCGATGGGCCTGTATGTTTTATATTTTGGAACCAAGAAACAATATCCTGATGTGGCGCACCATACCATTTGGATGGGGAAGCGCTATCGGGAATTATTAGATGACATTTTTCATAAGAAAATTTTAGCCGACGACTTTTCGCTTTATCTACATCGTCCGACCGCCACGGATCCCAGTTTTGCACCGGAAGGGTGTGATAGTTTTTATGTGCTCTGTCCGGTGCCCAATATGCAGTCGGGCATTGATTGGACGGTAGAGGAACCGAAATTGCGGGCTAAAATTATTGCGGCGTTGGGTGAGACTATTTTACCGGGGTTGAAGGAAAACATTGTGGCGGATTTTGCGATGACTCCGGCTGACTTTAAAAATAATTATCAGAGTGTGTATGGAGCAGGATTTTCGATTGCACCGCTCTTTAGGCAGTCGGCCTGGTTCCGTTTTCACAACAAAGCCGAGGGCATTAAGAATTTCTATTTAGTCGGGGCTGGAACGCATCCGGGAGCGGGATTGCCAGGCGTGTTATGTTCGGCCAAGGTGATTGACGCTCTCATACCCCAAGCGAAATGAAATCGGACAACCCACAGCTTCGTCGGGCGGAGGAAATTCTGGCCAAGAAAGGGAAAAGTTTTCATTGGGCGAAGAAGTTATTGAGTGAGAAGCATGGCGAGCGGGCGACCAGACTTTATGCGTTTTGTAGATATCTGGATGACTTAGCGGATGAGGCGACGTCACCACTGCAGGCGAGAGCGGCGCTCATGGAGGTGAGTCAATCACTGCAGACGGGTCGTACGAACGATCCGGTGGTTGCGGATGCTTTGAATTTGATGAGTGACTGTCGGATTGAACCGCAAATTCCGCAGGAGTTGATCAATGGATTGTTAACGGACTTAGATGAGGTCGAGTTGAGGACCGTAGACGAACTCTTACGCTACTGTTATCGGGTGGCGGGGACGGTAGGGTTGATGATGAGTGACGTTTTGGATGTGAAAGATCTGGCGGCGTCACCTTTTGCGATTGATTTAGGGATCGGCATGCAACTGACGAATATTTGTCGGGATGTGCAGGAAGATGCGCGCATGGGTCGACGCTATATACCCAACGAAATCGTTGGAAAAATATCGTTAGATGATTTGATTAATCCATCGGCGGGGCAGCAGGAACGTCTCCGCAGTGCATTGTATTTTTTACTCAATTTAGCTGATGACTATTACGAAAGTGGTAAGAGTGGTTTGCCGTATTTACCATTGAGAGCGCGGCATGGCATACTGATTGCGGCGAAGGTATATCATGCGATTGGTTTGAAGTTACGGTCACGCGATTATCGCTATTGGGATGGGCGCGTGGTGATTCCTAAGGCACGGAAACTTGGAATTACTTTTATGGCTTTGGGTGGTACCGTTTTTGACAGTGGATTTTGGACGAAGCCAGTGACTCACCGACCTGAATTACATCGAGCACTGCAAGCCTTACCACGAGTGGATACCCGCCATGCAATCTAACTATGACCTAATCATCGTTGGAGGTGGCTGTGCGGGGCTCAGTTTGGCGATGCGTTTAGCGAAGTTGGGTCCAGAGTGTCCACGGGTGGCGATTATTGAACGAAGAACAAGTTACGATCATGATCGGACGTGGAGTTATTGGGCGACAGAATCTGCGCAGTTAACTCACTTGTCTAAATCTGATTGGAAAAAGGTCATAGTAGCTACAGCCGATAAGCGAATCGTAGTTAATTGTGATAAAACACCTTATCAAACGATTCACTCCGATGCCTTTTATCATTCCGCGTTACGTAAAATTTCTAAAAATAAAAGAATCGATTTACTTTTAGGAGAATCGGTCGGGACTTTTTTTAAGAAAAATAAAAATTGGGAAGTATTTACGGAAAGAGGCTGGATAGGTGCACCGCAGGTGATTGATACACGTCCGCCAACGCGTGAAAGCGGTGATGTTCCTATTTTATGGCAATCATTCAGTGGGGTTAAGGTGATGTGCAGTGAGAATGTCTTCGATGATACCACTGCGACGCTCATGGACTTTAGTGAATTCGCCGCTGGCGAGATTGGTTTTTTATATTTATTACCCTTTAGTCCGACCTGTGCGTTGATTGAGGCTACCGTTTTCGCTAAGCAGGCGAAGTCGCCGGGTGAACTTGCTGCGATGTTGGATAGGTTGGTTAAGAAATCAGTCGGTTCGGTTGCTTATGAGATAACTTACAGTGAGCATTTTGTCATTCCGATGGGGTTGAGTGAGCACGTGCCACACAGTGACCGCTCTTACATGACTGTCGGACTGGAATCGGGCGGGGCCAGAGCGTCGACTGGCTATGTGTTTCAACGGATTCAGCGCTGGGCAGATGAAGCTGAGCAACAGATAAGAAAGGGAAGTAACGTGAGTGGGCATAAGCGAGACTCCTGGATGATTAGAAAGATGGATCAGCTTTTTTTGAGGGTATTAGAAAATCATCCTGAGCGTGCGCCAGAAATTTTTACTAAGTTATTTTCAATGAATGATACGGGCATGGTCATACGCTTTATGAGTGATGAGCCCACAGTTAAGGACATCATGAGGATTATATGTGTCTTGCCCCCAGGTATTTTTATTAAAGAATTAGTGAAAGGAATTTTCCGATGAACTTAATACGAATTCAAGGGATCATCTTTGGGGTTATTTCCATTCTATGTTTATTAGCGTCGGTCTTTTTACCGGTGCTCGATAAACAAACGGAGCTCATTTTAGTCGCGGCACTCATTATTATTCTCGGTGTTCCGCATGGAGCTCTGGATACGCTGTTTGCGCGGGAATTGTATGGAGTTAATTCAGTCGTCGCGTGGATTAAATTTTCAGTGATTTATTTGATGATGGCCGCTTTGGTGGTGGGTTTGTGGTATTTAGCTCCGCTCTTGTTTTTAATTGGATTTATTGGGATATCGATTGCACATTTTTCGGGTGATCCCGATGGCGAGGCAGGGTGGTTCATTCGACTCATTTATGGCGGGGCGGTTATTTTTATTCCCACGTTGAAGCATCCTCAGGAAATTGCGGATGTGTTTACTTTGCTCGTGGGTGAGAAGAGTAGTCAGGCGTTGATGCTATGGATGTCAGGCTTGGCGCTACCTTGGCTGTTAGCCTTATCAGGTGTGGTGATTTATTTAGTTATCAAAAAGTCACCCCTTAGTTTCGAGTTTTTGTGTTTAGGACTCATTGCCTATTTCGTGTCGCCCTTAATTTCCTTCACCGTGTTCTTTTGTGGAATGCATAGTGCGCGACACATTATTCGCACGGCTGCTTTTGCTAAATACTCTCAGCCCTTGTTGCTTTTAGGGGCGATGCTATTGCCGATGCTGGGCGTGTTAGCGTTGTCGACCCTTTCGTGGTTTATGCTAAAGAATCAGACCCTGGATGGTCGGGTGATCCAGATTGTCTTTGTGGGTCTGGCTGCTCTCACCGTGCCCCACATGGCTCTCGTTGAGCAGGTGAGGGTGAAGGG
>JBAXUJ010000005.1:0-22785 GCA_037129735.1 Opitutia bacterium
TGGTGGTTTAGAATCGGCAGGCGGGCCTTCTTCATTGCTGCCGAGTTGGTTTACCCTTCCTTCCATCCGCGCTAGGCGCTGAGACAAAACAGAAATTTCTTTGGATAACTCTAGAAATGCTCGATCTTGCTGTTCAATGTGACGCTGTAAAAAAGCGATACGCTCCTGCATTTCTTTTATTTCTTCCTGCATGACAGATTGATACTTTAAATAAAGTATTCGAGCAAGCCTTCACCTTTTACGCTAGGATTACTCAGTCAAACCACTGCTACTGCGACCCTTTACCATACGCTGAACCGCCGCGAAGCGTAAAATTTGTTCAATTTTAGCGAGTTCAACAGGATCAATTTCTTTTTGTCCGCGCGCCTCCTCGACTGCTTGACGAGCACGCTCTTCAGCTTGATCAATCGCTTTTAAATCAATCTTCGCTTCATCGATAGCGGCCTCTGTAACTACCGAAACTTTATCGGAAACCACACGGACAAAGCCCTTATCAACAGCCAAGCGTGAGGTTTTACCATTGATCACTACTATGACTTCACCCGCTTCGATAATAGAAGTGATAGGTAAGTGACCTTTTAAAATTCCGATGCTTCCTAATGCGGTAGGCAGAGTTACACTATCCGCCTCGCCCGTGTAGGCACGACGGTCAGGTGTAACGATTTCTAAGGTGAGTGGCATTATTTAGTGATAGCTTTAGCTTTCGCGGAAGCTTCTAAAACTTCGTCAATGCTTCCCTTCATGTAGAAGTCATTTTCGTTCACGTGGTCTAACTCGCCCTTAAGAATCATATCAAAGCCCTTGATGGTATCTTTGAGTGCAACGTATTTTCCAGGAGAGCCCGTGAAGACTTCAGCCACGTGGAAAGGTTGCGAAAGGAATTTTTGAACCTTACGTGCGCGGAAAACAACGAGCTTATCTTCAGGAGATAATTCGTCTAAACCTAAGATGGCGATGATGTCTTGGAGATCTTTATAACGCTGCAAGAGACCTTGTACGCCACGAGCGACACGGAAGTGATCTTCACCAACAACTTCAGGTGCTAATGCAGTAGAGGTTGAAGCAAGAGGATCCACGGCTGGATAAATACCAAGCTCAGCGATACGACGCTCAAGAACCACCGTGGAGTCTAAGTGAGCGAAGGTGTTAGCAGGAGCTGGGTCAGTTAAGTCGTCCGCAGGAACGTAAACCGCTTGGAAAGAGGTGATTGAACCTTTCTTCGTGGAAGTGATTCGCTCCTGGAGGTTACCCATTTCGGAAGCGAGGGTTGGTTGGTAACCCACCGCTGAAGGTGAGCGACCTAAGAGCGCCGAAACTTCGGAACCTGCTTGAGAGAAACGGAAAATATTATCAACGAAGAGAAGAACGTCGCGATTTTGTTCGTCGCGGAAGAATTCGGCCATCGCCAAGGCGGAGAGAGCAACACGCATACGAGCACCGGGCGGCTCATTCATTTGTCCATACACTAATGCTACTTTAGATTTCGAAAGATCTTTTTGATCAATAACGCCCGCTTCGGACATTTCATGGTACAAGTCATTACCTTCACGTGAACGTTCACCCACACCTGCGAAAACAGAGAAACCACCCTGCTTCATCGCGATGTTGTTGATGAGTTCCATGATTACAACGGTCTTACCTACACCTGCACCACCGAAGGCGCCGACCTTACCACCCTTAACGAAGGGACAGATTAAATCGATAACCTTGATGCCAGTACCAAGAAGTTCGGCTGAGGTTGATTGTTCGGTTAAAGGAGGAGGAAGGCGGTGGATAGGATAACGCTTCTCGGCAACAACTGGACCACGTTCATCAACGGGGTCACCTGTTACGTTAAAGATACGTCCGAGAACGCCATTGCCCACAGGCACGGAGATAGGTGCACCCGTGTCTAAAGCTTTAGTGCCGCGAACAAGGCCTTCGGTCGTAGTCATCGCAACCGTGCGCACTAAGCCTGAGCCTAAGTGCTGTTGAACTTCGAGAATCAGACGGGTGTCTTTATTCTCTACTTTGTAATCAACTTGGATCGCGTTGTAAATTTCTGGGACTTTGTCCGCAGGGAATTGGACGTCGACGACGGCGCCGAGTACTTGAGTGATGGTTCCGGTGGTGCTCATATCTTTTGTATTTTGTTAAAGGTTGGGTTGGAAAAATTATCCTTGGGAAGCAGCGGCGGTGATTTCGAGAATCTCCTGGGTGATCGCTGCTTGGCGGGCTTTATTATATTCAAGCGAAAGGGCGCCGGCTAATTTCTTAGCATTATCGGTCGCTGCTTTCATTGCCACCATACGTGCGCTGTGTTCAGAAGCTTTGGCTTCTAAAATAGCTTGGTGAACGGCTTGTTTGAAGAAAAGTTCTGGGAGTTGATTTAAAATGACTTCAACTGAAGGTTCGAAAATCATTTCACGTTCATCTTTTTCAATTTTAGGCTCAGGGAGTCCTAATTTCGTGCGTAATTCTTTGGCCTGAGTGACTAAATTGTCGGCTGGTAAAAGTTGTTGGAGGCGAGGAACCTGAATGAGTGTGTTTTTAAAGTGAGCGTAGAGAATTTCTACGGTGTCTACGGTTCCTTCGCTGAATGCTTTGAGTAAAAATTCGGCGGCGGGGCGAACTTCGCTGAAGTTTGCACGATCGGAAACCGGGAAGTCTGCCAACAAGGTACGTCCGGAACGCGCAATCGCCTGAGCACCCTTACGACCCACACAAACGAAGGAAGCATTTTTAATTTCGGCAGCTTGACGGATTAAATTACCGTTTAATGGACCGCATAAACCTTTATCAGCGGTTACTAAAATAATTCCGCGGGTTTTTATCGTTCGCTTGGTTAAAAGAGGGTGACTAAATTCACCGACCTTCGAAATCGCAGTATCTAAAATTTCTCCCAGCAACTCGGCGTAGACTCGGCTGCCTTGAGCAGCATCCTGAGCGCGCTTCATTTTAGAGGAAGCCACGAGTTGCATTGCTCGAGTGATCTGAGCAGTGCTTTTAACCGATTTTATTCGGTTACGAATCTCGCGGAGTCCTTTAGGCATGAAGCGTGTTTAGAAAATAATTAGGCTTTGAAACTACGTTTCCAGTTTTCGCAGGCGGACTTTAATTCCGCCGCACCAGCGTCATCAATTTTTTCGCCAGCACGGATTTTTGTGAGTACAGCAGGTTTAGTAGTCTCGAGATATTCCTGGAGAGTAGAAGAAGCTTTGGTAACAGACTTCACAGCAATGTCGGCGAAGAAACCATTTTGCATCGCCCAAATTAAGGCACACTGAATTTCCGCAGACTTAGGAGCGGTTGGAGGTTGTTTAAAGAGCTCAACGAAACGGTCGCCCTTATCGAGAACCGCTTTGGTTTGTGCATCTAAATCGGAGCCGAACTGTGCGAAGGCAGCGAGTTCGCGATACTGTGCGAGTTCACCCTTAACTTTACCTGCAACTTGTTTGAAGGCTTTGATCTGTGCGGCAGATCCAACGCGTGAAACAGAGAGACCTACGGAAACCGCAGGGCGGATACCTTGATTGAATAAATCGGTCTGTAAGAAAATCTGACCGTCGGTGATCGAAATCACGTTAGTTGGAATGTACGCCGAAACGTCACCCGCTTGAGTTTCAATAATGGGAAGTGCGGTAAGTGAACCCTTACCATTCAAGCGAGCAGAACGCTCGAGGAGACGGGAGTGTAAATAGAACACGTCACCAGGATAAGCTTCACGACCAGAAGGACGTTTTAAGATTAGGGAAATTTGGCGGTAAGCAGCAGCGTGTTTAGATAAGTCATCATAAACAATGAGTGCGTCTTGTCCGTTTTCCATGAACCATTCGCCAATCGCCGTTCCAGAGAAAGGAGCGAAAAGTTGGTTCGCGGCGTTGTCAGCAGCAGGAGCAGCAACCACACAGCAATATTCCATCGCGCCGGCTTTTTCTAAAATACCCACAGTACGTGCAATCGAGGAATTCTTTTGTCCGATAGCGACGTAGATTGAAAATACTGGACGGAATTTAGCATCACCCGAAGCAAGACCTACACGATTAGCGTTCGCTTGATTAATAATAGTATCAATCGCGATGGTGGTCTTACCCGTAGCACGGTCACCAATGATTAATTCGCGCTGACCACGGCCTACAGGAATCATCGCATCGATAGCCATGATACCTGTTTGCATAGGTTGGTCGACCGACTTGCGAGGAGTGATACCAGGAGCAATTTTTTCTACAGGATAACGCTCGGTGCTTTGGATGGGACCTTTACCGTCGATGGGATTACCGAGTGCATCAACAACGCGACCCAATAAACCTTTGCCGACAGGAACAGAAAGTAAACGACCGGTGGTCTTAGCTTCCATGCCTTCTTTAAGACCAGAGATGTCACCCATAATCACGCAACCCACAGTATCTTCGGCGAGATTAAGCGCGACGCCTTGAAGGCCTCCGGGAAGTTCGATCATTTCATTCATCATGACTCCCGACAATCCGTCGATGGAGGCAACACCGTCGGCGAGGGTCACGATAGTACCCACGTTGGCTTTGCCCGCACGGGTGTCGAGGCCAGCGATGGCTTTTTGAATTTGGTCAATTACGTTGCTCATGTTTTTTATATAAATGGTTTTAGTTTTAGGAAAGTGATTTGGTTAAATTGCTCAGGCGGTGGGCGGCGGTTAAATCAATAACGTCGTCACCTACTCTGACGCGGAAGCCGGCCAAGAGTGCATCGTTACGACGAGCAACGGGCACAACGGTACGAGAAAGTGATTTGGAAAAATGGGATGCGATATTTGAAGCATCACCTGCCGAAAGAGGGCCCGCGTGTTCAATCAAGGCTTCACCACGCGCAATCTCTTTACGTACACTTGCTAAATAAGCACGGAGCAAAGGACGTAGGGTGTAAGCGGGGCGAGATTTTTTAAGTGAATTTAAAACCGCTTCTACGCGCTCAGCAGAAACTACACCCGACTCCAACGAGAGGGATAAGAGTTTTTTGGCTTCTACTTTAACTGAGCGAGAGGACATTTTAAATTATTTGGAAGAAAGTTGTTTTACAGCGGCTTCGTTAAGACGAGTGCGTTGAGCGTCGTCTAAGTTCTGTTCTAAAACTTTCGCGGCAGTTTCGACAACTAAACGAGAAACTTCACCGCGTACTTCATTGAGCATTTGGCGGCGATCGGCCTCGAGGGATTCTTTTCCTTTACGGGTAATTTCTGCAACTGCTGCAACGGCTTCACCTTTGGCAGCTTCGATGGTTTGCTTAGCACTATTGCGCGCTTCGTTTAAAATTTTAGCAGCTTCATCAGAAGCTTTTTGTAACTCTGCATGAGCTGTCTTTTTTGCGTCAGCCAACTTTTGTTCAGCTTGAGCACGGTCAGATTGGAGTTGTTCTGCTTGGCGAATGCGCTCTTCTAATTGTCCGAGCGCTGGCTTGATCGCAAATTTATAGAGAACAAACGCAAGAATAGAAAAGTTAACCAGCTGAGCAATTAAGTGAGGTGCATCGACGCCGAAATCACCAAAGAGTTTTAAAATATCTGCTACGGGTCCGTGAGCCTCTTGGGTTCCCGCAACCGTTGTTGTATGAGCTGTTGGGCTTTCGGTGTTAAGTAGAATAGTGAAGAGTTTCATAACTTAGATTTTATTAATGGTGCGCTGGTGGTGAACGGTGTGATCTCTTGCGAGACCACACCGCCAATCCGTTTACTTCGCGAGGAAGATTGCGTAGAACGCAACAGCTTCAGCGAGAGCCATGCCCAGAATAGACTGAACAAGAATCTTACCGGAAGCCTCAGGATTACGACCCACAGACTCGACGGCTTTTGCACCAACGAGACCTACGCCAATAGCGGCAGCTAAGCAGCCAAAGGCGGCGGGGAGTGAACCAGTGATTTCAGCGATGATCATATTATTTTGTGTTTTGGTTTTTTTCTTAACGCACCGCTTGGGGAAGTCCCAGCAAGTCATACGCCTTGAAAGTAAAGTTAGTGCGCGTGATGTTCGTCGGCGTGGCCGCCTTCGTGATTACAGATGAGGCCGATGTAAACGGCCGATAATAGGGTGAATACGAATGCCTGAATTAGGCCGACTAAAACTTCTAATAATCCAGCAAGGGCTGGGACAACGTAGGGAGCGAGGCCACCCAGTGAGTGAATTAAATTTTCTCCACCAAAGACATTTCCATACAAACGGAAGGATAGAGAAATCAAACGGAAGGCGATAGAAACTACTTCGATACCTCCAACGCCGAGGAAAATAAAACTTAACAAAATCCACATCGGAAAACCGATTTCTTTTTTGTCAGCCTTGTTTCCGAATAAATCAAAAATAAGGACTTTTAATCCCGCATAACGTAAGACGAAATACGTCCACGCGAGGAATGAAATCACGCTGAGCGCTAAAGTTGTATTTAAATCTGAAGTGGCCGGACGAATCGCATCAACCCAGTGGGTGCCTTGTTGATATTTGAGCGTACCTACTCCTGGAAGTAATCCGCTCCAATTCATTAAAAGAATGAATACGAAAAATCCACAGAGGGTTGGAAAAACTTTCCCGATCATACCCTTTCCCACAATAGGCTCGAGTGCATTGCGTAGTCCTGATGCCATATTTTCAACTAGGGCCTGTCCTCTACTTGGAATTATTTTGGGCGTCCCAACTAAAACCCGAACCGCTAAAATAATGATAGCTGCTAAAATCCAGGTGGTGAGAATTGAATTAGTTACTCCGAATTGTCCTATTTTGAATAAGGTTTCTGCTTGGGGGTTTACACCACCATCATTTGCAAAAATGAGGGCTGGTGTTAATAGGGCAACTAGAAGATAAAAGGGGCGCATTAGGCGGAAGGTAGGTTTGAATGTTTACCGGGGCATAGGTCAACACTTGGCTAAAAAGATTTCTTATCGTAAGCCCCCGCCCCCCGACCCTATTAATTTATCTTATTGTAAGCCAACCTAGGGGGCGAGCCGAGATATTGCCCAACTCCCCTGCGATTTGGTATAAACAAAGCGATCATGGAGCCTATTTAGGCGGCCCTGCCAAAACTCATAAGTCTCGGGGATTACTATGAAACCACCCCAGTGAGGAGGCCTTGGAACCTGTCCTTCTGGGTATTTCTTCTTAAATTCTTCTAATAAATGCTCTAATTGCATCCGATCGGGAATGGTTTCACTTTGCTCAGAGACCCAGGCACCGAGCTGACTCCCGTAGGGCCGACGGGCAAAATAGGTGTCAGATTCCTTATCGGAAGTCTTTATCACTGAACCACTTATGTGAATTTGTCGCTCTAAAGCGAACCATGGAAATAAGAGCGAAGCCCTCGGATCTTGGGCCAGATTACGCCCCTTGGTGCTATTATAATTAGTATAGAATGCTAAACCCCGCTCATCAGCGGACTTTAATAGTACAGTCCGTGAAAGCGGCGAACCACCTTCTTTGACCGTGGATAAAACCATAGCGTTAGGTTCGGTTATTCCGGATGTCTTAGCTTGATCGAACCAAACCTTAAACTGAGCCATAGGAGAATCCAAGAGCTCATCACGGCTCAGGCCGTGCGTGGCGTATTCTTTTCTTAATTCCGATAGGTCCATGAATTTAAAATAGTGAAGTCGGTGAATTGGGCAAGCGTTAGCCTTCCCTCTCGCCACCTAATTAAGATTTATCACCCTAACCGATGTGAATCTCGTTCTGATTAATAAAGAAGAGTCTATCCATGGCATCCCCATTGAAGACCCGCGCGCCATTCACTTAATCCAAACCGTCGGACTTCAAGCAGGTAAAACTTTCTTCGTTGGAATAAAAAACGAGTTACGCGGTTTAGCCACCATCCGGGAAGTAAGTCGGCAACTCGTCTTTACGGTCGAATGGGAAAAAGAAAAACAAGCACGGCTTCCGTTGGAGTTACTCGTGGGCCTCCCTCGACCACAAACCGCCAAAAAAATATTGTACGACGCAGCGAGCTTAGGTGTTCATAAAATTGTGTTTTTTGTTTCTGAAAAAGGTGACCCTGGATATCTATCGAGCTCACTTTGGAAAAATAACGAGTGGAAAGATTTTATTTTACGGGGTACTGAACAAGCCTGCTCCTGTCAGGTTCCCGAAGTTATCCATGTCTCCTCGATTGAAGAAGGTTTAAAATTATTACATCCAAACTCATGGCGAGTGTGCCTTGATCCTTATACGGCCAAGGAATCCCTAAAAACCAATAGGGAGAAATTTTCTTTCGGAACGCTGGCGATTGGGCCAGAGCGCGGTTGGTCTGACTCCGAGCGAGACATTTTAAAAATCTATGGATTTAATTTTTATCACCTCGGCGATCGCATCCTCAGAGTTGAAACCGCTTGTACGGCTGGAAGTATTTTAATGCTCTCGGAATTAAATGCGTGGCAGCCGCACCGCAGTTTAATTGTTTAATTATTCTACGCGCACTAAAATGGACGCAGCAGGCTGTCCTTTTCCTTTGCCAATTATTTTCTTTAATTTCCATCCGCTAGGGATGGGCACATCAAAGCCTCCCGGGGCTTCTAAAATAACTCGAGCATCAATGGATGGCTGAGCGCAGTCGACCGCATTTTGAGCAATCTCTACGCCTCTTGTTTCCCATAATTCCCAGGGTGGGTCAGCAAAAACGATATCGTATTTATCTTCTGTTTTTATGGGCTTCGTCGCATCACCTGTAATAATATTCAACGGAAGAGCAGGAAGTTTCATCGACTTCGCAACCGCCTGTGCATTGGCATTTAAATCACTGCCAGCATGAAGATCCACGCAGGTTGCTGACTTTGCCCCGCGACTTAAAGACTCGAGAGCGTAAGCTCCCGTTCCAGCAAATAAATCTAGCACGGTAGCACTTGGAATAAATGCGGCCATTGAACTGAACACGGCTTCACGAATATAGTCGGTAGCCGGACGGACTCCGCCCTTAGAAGGAACGCGCAATTGAATGCCGCGTGCGATGCCACCCGTGATACGCATGATTTAAAATTCTCTTATCGTGGAAGAAGGTCAACGGAGTTCCGCTCCTAATTTTTGTCGGGAAGGTGACCAACAACTCGTACGCCCACCAATCGTCTTTCTTTCTAATAAAATTTTGGTTTTGGGACAGCGACCACCTTTTTTCCATCGATGATTGAATAACCAACTATCAGGAGGGTCGGACCAGTCTTTTCCAATCACCCTGTAAGCGTCGCGGCAAACTTCACGAATTTTTTTGAATAATAGTTTTGTCGATTGGGGACCAAACTTCCCGGCCTGGGCAGCAGGATGGAAGCCTGCACGCCATAAAATTTCGTCAGCCATCCAATTACCGATTCCAGGGAATCTCTCCTGCATTAATAAAACGGCTTTAATCGGACTTCTTTTTCTGCGTTTTAAAAAACTAGCCATTTCCTTTTCGGTAAATTCTTTAGAGAGGATAGCGGGAGGAATTTTTGCCCACCAAGGAGGAACGCCTTCGCCTTGAAAAAATTGTACCCGGCCGAATTGTCGTGGATCATTAAATACCAGTTGCTTACCAGATGACATTTTTAAAATCAGCTGGTCATGTTTAATCGGGGGTTGGTTTTTGGGGCGACACTCCATGCGTCCCGTCATCCCTAAGTGAATTCCTATCCAAAGATTTTTGTTAAAAAGAAAGACCATCTGTTTGGCGGCGGCGGCTGAACTATTGAGGCGGCTATGCTGGAGGGATTTTTTGGAGACATCAGTTTTCTCACCTCTAAACACACGGGCTTTTTTATTAATACTTATTTCTTTAACCGTCTTACCCATACCAGGATTCCATTGCTTTCTAAAATATTCAACTTCGGCGAGCTCGGGCATGGCCTTTATTTAATTTTTAATTCTTTTGATGCAACCTTATCAATTTTAACTCTTTTTGTTGTTAAACTTTAATTTCTAATCAGGGTATTATTATGTCACCCGTAACGCCATTACCTTATAAAATTAGCGTACTGGTGTTCTTATATGATAGTGCGGGAAAATTTTTGCTCATACAAAGACGGAAAGCACCTAACATGGGGTGTTGGAGTCCAGTAGGCGGAAAATTGGAAACGAGCATCGGAGAATCTCCCTTTGAATGTGCAGTACGGGAAGTGGAAGAAGAGGTGGGTAAAAAAATAAAGACCGAGGATCTTCATCTCTTTGGGATGATTTCCGAAAAAGGTTACGAAGGGCAAAATCACTGGCTGATGTTTCTCTTTACCTGCCGCCTACCACTTTCAGGTCTACCCCCCACAATCGACGAAGGACATTTTGGCTGGTTTTCGCGCGAGGAAATAAATCAAATCGCCGTTCCTGAATCAGATAAAACTCTGTTGTGGCCTATTTACGATCAACACCACCGTGGTTTTATTTCCTACCGGGCTGAGTGTCACCCCGACAAACCTTTAGAAATGGTCATTGAGGAAACTCAGGATAAACCTAATTTAGATTAATGGATGACGCGGGCTCAGCGGTAGAATTTAAACGGACGAATCGAAAGCCCGCCTACCCGATTGGAAATATTCTTCGGGACTACTTGGCGAAAGAAGGACGCGAGGTAGCTCTACCGGTTACCTATTCTCAACTCCGTGATTTTTCTACCTCAGTTCCCTTGTTAGAACGAGGCAAAGATACGCTTTGGGAAACCGTGGCTTACCACCAAGAAGAGATGGTAAAACTTTCTCAAGGGCTTTTGGAAACCTATGCTCTGCTTCGTGGTGAGGGTGGCTTAAAGGTTTTTAGTCACGTCTACGTTGATCGTATTGATTTTTGTTCTTTTGGTAATTCGCAACCATTCCGGGTGCGTATTGTTAATGCTTATAACGAAAATCATGATTATTTTTATGTGAAGAAAGGCGATGCTTCACGCGTTTGCGGGCTAGAATTAGAACACCTGCTTTCGCCTAATCGAATGCACTACCTTACCTGGGGTGATACTTTAGTAGAAGAACATGTCACGGGTATCCCGGGAGATATTTTTGCTGAAAAATGGATCGACGCAAACAGCCACCACCCCGTGCGCCTGGCTAAAGAATTAATTAAATTCGAGGAGCGCTGTTTAGTGAGATTATTAGGAGATATGCGGGCTTATAATTTTGTCATCGCCGTCACGCCCGATTTTGATGCCACGGCTATTCGGGTAAGAGCGATGGATTTTGACCAACAATCTTATGATGGCAGATTAAGATTTTATTTACCCGGATCGTTTAAAGAAAATCGGCCCTTTACCCAACTTTGTGCAAAACATATTAATGCCGCGTCCGCCGCGCAGTATCGAAGAGAAGAACAATCTTTAATCCACCGACGTTTATTAGCAGCGCCCGAGCGAATGCGGGACTTATTGGCGGCTATGGATGCAAACACTTTAACTTCGCCCGAAAAAGCGATTGAATTAGCGGAAGGGTTGGCGGAGTATCATCGTGACCCCGCTTTTCGAATGCACAAAACGATGGCTGGGTTGATTGGAGAAAGTTTAGCACGCTTAGATAGAATTTTGCGTTTATAAAAGAGTAAGCGCTGGACAGGTTGGGCGCTTTAACGACAGACTCCATAGCCTGCAATGAGTGACTCTTTAAGGCATGAATGTGGTATCGCTTTAGTTCGTTTAACTAAAGACGCGAAGTGGTACCAAGAAAAATACGGGAGCGCCTTGCATGGCTTTAACCAGCTTTTCCTATTAATGGAAAAGCAACACAACCGCGGACAAGACGGTGCAGGGATTGGTGGAATTAAAATTGGTGCAGAGAACGGTGAGGCGTTTCTATTCCGTGATCGGGAAATTGGGCCACAGGGTTTAACCCAAATTTTCTCCCGCCAAATAAAACTTTATTCTGATTTAGTTCGCGACGGTGTCGTCATTCCTGAATTTCCTGAAACGGTAAAACGTCACTTCGATTACGGTGGCGAAGTTTTAATGGGGCACCTGCGTTATGGTACTTCCGGAACTTTTGATACTGGTTCGTGTCACCCCTACGCCCGCAAGTCTATTTGGCCCACACGTAATCTACTCATTGCCGGCAATTTTAATTTAACCAACACCCAGTCCCTAAACACTGCTCTTACTGATCGCGGAGCTCACGTTATTTATTCAACCGATACCCAATCAATTTTAGAAGAAGTCGGTTTTTGGTTAGATGAAGAACACGATCGTCTCTACAAAGCTTTTCGCGACCAAGGACTAGAAGGCGCAGAAGTGCAGAAAGAAATTTCTAAACATATTGATGTGGGAAATGTTTTAAGAAAGGCCTCCAAGAATTGGGATGGTGGGTATGCTATCGTGGGAATTGTCGGTAATGGTGATTCTTTTGTCTTACGTGATCCCAATGGTATTCGCCCGGCTTGGTATGTTAAGACCGATGATGTTTTTGCAGTCGCCTCTGAACGCGTTGCCTTAATGAGCATTATCGGAGTTCAACAATCCGACGTTAAGGAAGTTCCTCCTGGCTCGGCTTTGATTATTAAAGCAGATGGCCGTCACACGATTGAAGCCATTCAGCCTCCGGGAGTTAAATCTTCCTGTTCTTTCGAGCGTATTTATTTTTCACGCGGTAATGATCCAGAAATTTATGCTGAGCGAAAAGCGCTCGGGGCAACCCTGGCAAATGATATTTTAGAATTAATCGGACAGGACCACGATAACGCTGTATTTTCCTATATTCCTAATACGGCTGAAATCGCCTGGTACGGATTAATGGAAGAGCTCCGCCGTCGTCGTCGCGTACAAGTCCGCAGTAAATTAACAGAAGCGCTTCGAGCCGGCACCCTTGATGAAAATATGTTGGATAAATTTATTTTGGGTGGCTGGCCACGTGGTGAAAAAGTAGCCCATAAAGATGTGAAGCTCCGCACGTTTATCTCGCAGGAAAAAAACCGAATGCAGCTCGCCTCACACGTGTACGATATCTCGTATGGCACTGTGCGCGAAGGCGATACCCTGGTTTGTGTCGATGATTCTATTGTTCGCGGAACTACCTTAAAGCAGTCCATTTTAAGAATTCTCGCACGTCCTAATCCTAAGCGTATCGTCATTGCCTCAACGGCACCGCAAATTCGTTATCCAGATTGTTACGGAATCGATATGTCGGAAATGGGTAAGTTCCTGGCCTTCCAAGCGGCCGTCGCCCTCTGTAAAGAAAGGGGTAAACAAGATTTATTGAGAGAAGTTTACGAGGATTGTGTCGCACAAGCCAAGAACCCTCCTGCGGTGATGAAAAATCACATTAAGCGGATTTACGATGCATTTACGGTTCAGGAAATTTCCGTTAAATCAGCGGAATTAGTTTTCCCCAATAAATCTAATTGGAAAGGTGACCTGATCATCGTTTTCCAAAAAATTGAATCACTCCACAAGGCCTGTCCTAATAGTTTAGGCGATTGGTATTTCACTGGAAACTATCCAACACCTGGTGGATACGAGGTATTAAATAGAGCCTATATTAATTTCTGGGAGAAAAAAGAAGGTCGTTCTTACTAACTATATAATTGATAGGAACGTGTACGGGCACGAAAAGCGCTGGCCTCAGCGCGCCACTTACTGATCCACGCTTCGATATTTATATTCGCACCCTTCGTGCGCAGCTCTTCAAAAAAGGCTTCACTGCCGACATGTTTAATGAAGAGTTCTCGTGCTGTCCCCGTGGTGCGGGCAAAAGGGTTTGAAGAATCCCAAATACATGCCTGCTTCATCATGTGGAGAGAAATTTCACACGGATTAAACTGGTTCCAATTTTCTACCTGCGTGTAAACGCCTTGGGTTCCGTCTGGCATAGTTTTCGGTTCTAATTTTAAACCGGATACAGATTTTCCAAGAGCGGACACCAAATCGGCTGATTTTCTTTTACTATATTTTATAAAACGGAAATGCATTTGATTTTCAAACGAGTGACTAAAACCTCCAACAATACAGCCCAATCCAACCATCGCATAACCCAACGCGGCTTGGGGGGTTGGAATGCGTGGAGAGGTCGGAACCCAAGTTAATCCAGTCTGATCCCAGGTCATGGACCGGCGCCATCCTCGCATAGCAACTATATCTAGTTGGGCATTTTTTCTTTGGCTCTCTGATAAATCTAAAACGCCTGGTGTAGAGACTGCCCAGCGCGCAATTTCACCAATCGTCAAGCCATGCACATAAGGCATTTCATAAGCTCCAACATAACTTTTCCATTTAGTATCTAACATAGGTCCGTCTACTTTTTCTCCGCCTAAAGGATTGGGACGATCTAAGATGATAACTTTTATGGGTTGGGGTAAATTATAACACGCCTCCATGACATATTTCATACAACTAATATAAGTGTACGAACGTGAACCGATATCTTGGAAGTCGACGAGTACAACATCGAGATCGGATAACATTGCAGGTGTTGGGCGTCGCGTGGCTCCGTATAAAGAATAAATCGGTAAACCGGTTTTTTTATCTTTTTCGTTTTTTATACTTTTCTCAGCAGCGGCACTCCCATCAATACCATGCTCTGGCCCAAAGAGTTTGGTTAACTTCACTCCCGGCGCATTAAATAAAACATCTACCGTACGTTGCCCCTGTCCATTAACTCCGGCACGGTGTGTCACTAATCCGCAACGTAATCCTTTTATTCTATTAAAATTTTCTGCCTGTAAAACATCGATACCAAGTAATGTTTTTCCTATCACAGGTAGTGACGTGTTAGCCGGAGAAACATTCACTCCTCCGCTTGAACCACCCGAGGAGCCTCCGCCCACGCATCCTGGTAATATCGCTGCACCAAAAGATGACAAAGCGATGATTTTAAAAAAATGGCGACGTTCCATGTGAATTCAATTTCTCAAGTATCACACAATTTGTAAGAGTTTAAAGTGTGATTTTATAATTAAAAACATTTGCGATACGCCATCCGCTGTTCAATTTACCTCCATGCGTGTTGCACTATTAGGATCAGGACGAGGCTCGAATGCCGAAGCCATCCTCCGTGCAAAACAAAATGGTCAGCTGGGTCGAGCAGACATTGTGGGAATTTTCTGCGATAACCCTCATGCCCCCATGTTAAAACTGGGTCCACGTTTTGGGGTTCCGTCGTTCTATTTAGACCCAGGACCATTTAAAACCAAGTTTTCACCCGAACAAGAAGGCGTATGGGCCAATACCCTACTATCACATAAAGTGGATTTGGTAGTCTTAGCTGGATTTATGCGCGTGATTAAGGCCCCCCTGCTCGATGCATTTAAAAATAAAATTATTAATATCCACCCCAGTTTGTTGCCTGCTTTCCCGGGACTAGATGGGATTGGCCAAACCTGGCGCGCAGGCGTGAACGAAGGAGGCTGTACTGTTCATTGGGTCACTGCCGAAGTGGATGGCGGACATCATTTAGGCCAAACAAGAGTTTCACGAGAAAGCTCCGATACCCTAGAAACTTTTACGGAGAAGATTCACGTAGCCGAACATAATTTACTTCCCAAAGTAATCGCAGAACTTTCAGTTTTATAATTTATGATAGAACTACGCGCCCCCATTCATGAAGACTTGGTTCAACCCATGGAAGATTTTTTCTGTGAGTTAACACGTTCGTCGTGGATGCTTTTTCACGAGGGACCTGGAAAACCTCATTTCGTAATGGGTTATTTTGACACAATCGAAGAAACTGAAAAATCGTGGGCACTTTTACGGAAAAAATTTAAGCACCTTCCAGAAAATTTCGATCACGTACAACTCGAAGACAAAGACTGGAAAGAAGCTTACAAAGAACATCTCAAGCCTTGGAATTATGACAAATTGCATTGGGTACCTTCGTGGATGCGACAAAGCTACGCTGTGCCGCCCGGTGATGCCGTCATTTGGTTTGATGCCGGTTTGGCGTTTGGAACTGGAGATCATCCCACCACTCGACTCTGTATTATAAGATTAATCGATTTTCTTAAAAATCATTCTGCTTCGACAACGAAAGTTGTGGATGCGGGATGTGGTTCGGGAATATTAGGCCTGTCGGCCGTGCAGTTAGGGTGTCAAAATGTTGATGGCTTTGACCGCGATCCTGAATCGGTCAGAGTGAGTGAAAACAACCGCATCGAAAATAATATCTCTGATAAAAATGTTCGGTTCCATCATGCCGGACTCGAAGAAGGATTTAAGTTAACCGGGCCGGCCGATGTCGTTCTAGCCAATATCATTAGCGATGTGCTTTGCATTTACGCCGATGAGCTTGTTCAATCGATCAAACCTGGTGGGGTGTTGGTTCTGAGTGGAATTTTAGATAAAGAACAAGAAACGGTCCGTGATTTTTTTGTAACCAAGT
Source organism: Opitutia bacterium (assembly GCA_037129735.1). Classification (GTDB taxonomy): domain Bacteria; phylum Verrucomicrobiota; class Verrucomicrobiia; order Opitutales; family UBA953; genus UBA953. The sequence continues at coordinate 16,226 of JBAXUJ010000005.1, forward strand.
GTAAAGAATGCTGGGGAAAAGTTGAAGTAGATGGGCGAACGATGGGCGAATGGAGTGACGTCGCCTTGTTTAGAATTTAACGGCGTTCACTTGCCATTAACCCCCAGCGGGATTTAAGTAGTTCAATGAACAATGCTACTACTCGAGGTTTAATTTATGCGCGCTGGGCGACCTACGGCTTTGCTGTCTTAATCATTTTTTTAGCCCTACTTGAATTGTCTGGTGGATTTTCTGTAGGAGGCTTCACCATTCCACCTCGTTGGAAACCCGAAACGGTCACCTTTCCCCTGGCACTAAGCACCGAGAATTATTTTTTTATCTTCTTTGGGTTGGTTATTTTAATTCCCTTGGAAAAAATCAAAGACGACAATCGGTGGAGAATTATTTTTGCAGTAATTTGTGTGGCGGCGTTTATTTTTGCTTTTGCGATGATTTCGGAGGTGATGGCGAAAAACTACATTGCCTCGGCTGCAAAAACAAAAGCACGTTTACCCGTGTTTCAGGCTATTCTTCTCTTTGCTTCACTCGGCCAGATTCCTATTCACCTCTTTGTACGTCGACCTAGCTTGCTCGATTAAGATAAAAATTCTTTATCGATTTTTTGAGCTAATTCTAAAGCCTTCTCTAGCGTTGGGCCTAAGACCGTCAAGTGACCCATTTTTCTTTTTGGTACTGCCTGTCCCTTATCATAAAGGTGTAATTTAACATTAGGGTATTGGAGGGCTATATTCCAATCTGGGGTGATACCGTTTTTCCAAAGATCACCTAAAATATTGAGCATGACCGCGGGTTGTTGGGTTTTTATTTCTCCCAGTGGTAAGCCACAAACAGATCGGATATGCTGCTCAAATTGACTGGTCTTGTTATTATCCAGAGTGACGTGTCCGCTATTATGCGGCCGTGGAGCTAATTCATTCACCAGTATTTTCTCTTGGTGAACAAACATCTCAACAGCCAAAATTCCTGTTAATTCTATTTTTTCTACTATCTGTAGTGCTAATGACTTCGCCTCATTAATCAATTCGTTTTTAATCCGAGCTGGAGATAAGGAGAGATGAAGAATGTGATCTTTGTGAATGTTTTCTGTGGGTTCATAGACCGCGACTTCTCCGCTTTCTCCACGTACAACAATCACGGAAATTTCACAGTCATGTTTTATCCAGGCTTCTAAAACGCCGCGACCGCCACCGGTAATTGACCAAGCTTCTTCGAGATCTTGTCTTTCACTAGTAATTTTTATTTGTCCTTTTCCGTCGTAGCCAAAAACGGCGGTTTTCAAAACACAGGGGTAGCCAATTTCCTTAACGGCCTCTTTTAATTCTTCTAAAGTGTTCACTACTCGAAAGGGTGCACAGGGAATATTGTTTTCTCTCAAAAACTCTTTTTCTTTTTGGCGGTTTTGGCAAATTTCCAGAACCCGAGCCGAAGGATGACATGGGGTGATTCCGTTTACGTACTCAAGGGTGCTTGGTGGAATATTTTCAAATTCTAGTGTGATTCGACTACATCCAGTTGTGAAGTTTTTCAGCGCCTTAACATCATCCCAGGGGGCCGTAATCGTTTCTTGAGCAACCGCAGAAGCGCAAACAAAGGATGCTGGGTCGAAAACCTTTATCTGGTATCCTAATTTTTGGGCAGCCTGCGCTGACATACGACCCAGTTGACCGCCACCTAGAATGCCAATTGTTTCTCCCGGTGTAACTGGTTTACCCATTTTATTTTTTCTTCTTTTTAGTCGGGCGAGAGTTTTTCAAAACTTTTTGCGTTTGGTTTTTTCGAAAATTCTTAAGTTGTTTATCAATACGTTTGTCACTCAGAGCTAAGATCGCGGCCGCGGCCAAAGCAGCATTGATCGCACCAGCTCTACCAATCGCAAAAGTATGTACAGGAATACCCGCTGGCATTTGGACAATAGAAAGCAATGAGTCTAAACCATCTAAAGTCTTTGAGGGAACGGGTACACCTAACACGGGCAAGGTGGTCATAGCCGCAGCCATTCCAGGAAGATGAGCTGCCCCACCCGCACCTGCGATGATAACCTTATATCCATCAGCTTCCGCACGGAGTGCATAGTCTTTTAGTTTTAATGGCGTGCGATGAGCGCTCACAATTTCTGCCTTAAAGGGTATTTTAAATTCCCTTAGTTGATTGGCGGCGTGCTCCATTACTTCCCAGTCACTCTGCGACCCCATAATTAAACCAACTAAATTTTTGGGTGATTTACTCATTTTAATTGAGGATTATATTCTGGAATGAGTTTTTGAACACCCTTTTTACATTCGTCGTTTTCTTTTAAAATCAGCGCGTCTATTTCATTTAAAATCGAATTTAGATTAGAGTAATCCAAGGTCGGACCAGTAAATCTGAAAATTCGGTCGTTATTGGTCGGACTATACTCCTCGCGGGTGTGTTGAATTTCTTCAAACATTTTTTCGCCCGGGCGCAGACCAATTATTTTAATTTCAATATCGATATCTGGCTTGAGTCCGCTGAGCTCAATGAGTTGGCGAGCCACATCAATTACTTTCTGAGGCTTACCCATTTCTAAAACTAGAATGTCGCCACCATTACCCTGGCAGGCACTTTGTAACACCAGGCCGACAGCCTCTGGTATGGTCATAAAATAACGGGTTACCTCTGGATGGGTAACCGTAATGGGTCCGCCCGCTTTAATTTGTTTTTGAAAAAGTGGAATGACGGATCCTGAGGAGCCTAAAACATTACCAAATCTTACCGCAATAAAGCGCGTCGTGTTTCCTGGTTTTTGCTGCATGGACTGCACGGCTATTTCTGCTAAGCGCTTAGATGCACCCATAATATTTGTTGGGTTAACGGCTTTATCGGTCGAAATTAATATAAACTTTTTAGCCTTATATTGTGAAGCAAGTGTGGCTACTAAAGTTGTCCCTAGGGTATTATTTTTAAGTGCCTCTCCCGGCTGTGATTCCATCATGGGGACATGCTTATGCGCAGCCGCGTGTAAAACCAGTTCAGGATTAAAGCGTTTAAAAATATCTTCCATTCTCACGGAGTCGGCCACATCCGCCACGATGGGGAAAATAATACCTCCATGACCACGGGTGATTAATTCCTGTTCAATGGTATAAAGTAAAACCTCACACTGATCTAAAATAATGAGTTTCTTGGGGTGGCGTTGGGCGACCTGGCGGGCAATTTCACTGCCAATACTTCCACCCGCACCTGTCACCAAAACCGATTGCTCATAAATAAGTTCGTTTATCGCTACCGTATCTAAATCGGCCGGAGCTCGGCCGAGTAAATCTTCAACCGATACCGGACGGAGATCCGTAATCGTCACGCGGCCCGAACTTAAATCACCCACCGTAGGAATAATGAGTGTATTAATTTTTGTTTTTTGAGCGAGCGCGTTGATTTCTTTAATTCTTTTGCTCGCAGTTGATGGCAGGGTTAAAATGATTTCACTAATCTGGGTACGTTCTTTAATTTCGGGTAAAATATCAGGAGAGCCAATTACAGGAATGCCATGAATATCTAGGCCGTGTTTTTGTTTATTATCATCTAAGAAACAAACTGGCTCGATTCCCTCTTCACGGCGTTTTAATAAATCCATTAGGATTTGTTCACCAACCGCCCCGGCCCCAATAATCGCCACTCTTTTGATATGTTTGTTTACTGTGAGATCGGTTTTGCGACGTTCGTTTAGTATTCTGATAAACACCCGGACCCCTAAGAACATTAAAACCGAGAGATTATAATCAATTAATATAACACTATGGGGAATGGTGTAAATAGATGGTCCATGTTCCGTATTTTTACTTATACTATTTTGTAATATTGGAATTAAGTAAATAAGGGCGGAAGCGATGGTTAAAGAATAAATCACCCTCATCGCATCACGGAGTCTAAAATACCTAAGCACGCTGCGGTAGTGGTCACCCAGACTTAAGATAATAAACTTTAGGGGAATTATCCATAACAATGCATAAAGTCGCTGATAGTTCAGATAAAAGCTACGAATGTTTTCTCTATTTGTCGCCGCGCCTTCATTAAATATTTTGGTATCGCTTAAAAATCTTATTTCATAGCTCAACCAAAACACGAGGGCGATAATCGGAGCGTAAACTAAAAAATAGAGGGCGACTCTTTTAGGATAATTTGTTTTACTGTAAAAATTAGAGATGGTTTTCATTGGCTTTTATTCTTGAACGACGCGGAAGCCCAGGGTGCGACTTCTTTCGCGTTTCAGTGCTTTACGTTGAGGAAATTCTTTTTTTATTACCGTATTTACACTTCCACCCAAAATAAGGGCTTCTTCATTCTCCTTGGGTGAGTTAGTCCACTCTTCAACGTTCCCAATAAGATCATAAAACCCGTAAGGATTCATCTTGGTGGTAGCGACATTACGTGTGGTGAGACCATCTGTATTATCAAACGTCCAAGCTTGGTCGGATTTATTTTTTTCTCCGAAAGCCCCCGCCGCTTGGGTAAATTCTTCCGGAGTCGGTAATCTTATTTTTGTTCCCGTAAGCCAGCCCAACTGCTGACAGAATTTCTGTGTGTCTTCGTAGTTTACTGATTCAACGGGTAAATTGCCACGCACTACGGCGCTGGAATTTACGCCCATCACCGCTTCATAGAACGACTGAGGAACCTCATGTCGCATCATTTTTATCTCCTTCTTAACGGGATGTTTAACAAAGAAGCCTTCCATCGCATTATTTATGATTTTTATCATGCCTTGGCGACTGGTGATAAATGTCAGTTCTTGGATTAAGGGCGATTCTTTCGGTAAAACTCCAGGATTCTTGTCTTCTAATTTCTGGGCTGATGCCAAAAGTTTTTTGGCTGCTTCAATGGCTTGGTCATAATTCTTCTCTCTGATTTTTGCCTGAGTTTCCGCAAGATCGGTTTTAAGTTTCCTTACCGCGAGGGTTGTGCGCGAGAGATTTCTTCTTTTTTCTATTTCAGCGCTGTTTTTCTGATTCGCGTATTCACTGAGAGGATTTTTATTTATGATGAGTTTTTGTTTCAGGATAGCTTGATCCCAAAGTTTTTCTGCCTCGTCCCATTGCTCGGTTTTTTCTTTTTGTTCAGCTTCGTTTTCTAAGGCCATCAACTCTTTATAGAGCGGGTACGAGATGAAGGTCTCTTTTCTAATGCCCAGTTGATCAATTCTTCCAAACTCAGTGTTTAAGACGTCACGATAATTTTCTAGAAAGTTTGTTTCTATTTTTATCGCTTCGGTGATAGTATCGATAGCCAACTCAATATTCTCGGCCTTAAAATACTCCTCGGCCTGTCTTTCACACTCTCGAGTTTTCTCCCAAAGCGGGGTCGCCTCCATTCTTCTTAAGCGTGTTTCTAGACGGGCGATTTTCCCGACATCAGCCATGCCTGAATAAATCCACTTGTTTTGAATGGCTCGCTCGGAATCCAAGGCCTGCTTAATTAAATTTTTGGATTCAAGGGGATTGCTCACTTCATTTTTTTGTGCCTTTTCTTCGGCCTGTCTTGAATTAGCACGCAAGGTCTCGGCATTAATAATGTGAAGTTTTTTTCTTAATCCTTCTAGGCGACTATTATCAGCGCTCAAGGAGCCTTTTTTAGATACATAGTCTTCTTGGGCTTTAACTGCTTCGGCGAGTAAATTAATATCTTCTTCCGAGAGCGTGTCTTTTTTTAGTTTTATTTCCTCAAAGGCTGCTTCTTTTTTTTCTGAAATCTCTTTTAGTTCATCGGTTTTATCTTTGTCGTTTTTGGAAACCGTTTTGGTATCACCACGTTTAATCCGGTTGGTGGATGAATACAGCCAAGCCCCCAACAAAATACAAAACACCATAAATCCAGCGATGATGATATTCTTTATTTTACCCCAAATTTCACCCGAATCTCTCTTTTCAGTTACTTTCTTGAGATTACGCCCTCTGATAAAATTCGGGCGGGGGGGTGGCGTCGGTGGAGATGTGGTCATTTTATCTATTTTGTCGCTACTTCCTTAAATAAAATTTGTAGTTTTAACTTATCTCTTTAACAACCCTAGAACCACACAATATTAAAAATGTTACACTTTAAGCGAATTTCGGTGGTGGGGGCTGGTTTAATTGGTGGGTCCATCTTATTGGCAGCAAAAAAGCGAAATATTTCGGCGGAGTTCTCCTGCTGGTCTCACTCACCATCTACGCTCTTATTTTGGTCGGAACTCGGCTGGGTAAGCGTGCACACCTCACTTAAAGATTCGGTGAAAGATGCTGATCTGGTAGTCATTGCAACTCCAGTGGATAAAATGCGTGAAACTTTTGTCACTATTGCTCCCTTCTTAAAACCTGGCTGTCTAATCACTGATGTAGGAAGTATTAAGGCTGAAGTTTTAAAGGCGGCGACGGGTTTACCCCCTTCGGTTAGTTTTATTGGCTCACACCCCATGGCCGGGTCAGAAAAAGCTGGGGCTAAAAATGCCCAGGCTGATCTTTTTGAAAATCGTTTTTGTTTTATTACCCCTGGGCCCCACGACCAGGCTGAATCAGTCCAAAAACTAGAACAATTTTGGCAAAGTCTCGGTTCTAAAACTTTTATTTGCA
>JBAXUJ010000050.1:0-8366 GCA_037129735.1 Opitutia bacterium
ATAAATGCGACGATAAATAAAAGAATTCCGCCTGCGACAAAAGCGCCAATAAGTGATTTGTTAGCCTTGCGACGCATGATTATTGAGTGTTGACGACTCGAGAGAAGAAAGAGTGTGCTTTAGCATGAGACTTGGGGTCAAGGAAGTCTTTTGGAGGAGCGTAGGCACCCATGGTTCCTGTATCAGAATCGAGGTAAACGCAATAGTCGGCGGTACGTAAAATGCTAGGAACCTCGTGGCTAACGAGCACGATGCTGGTATTAAAAGACTCACGAACCTTGAGAATTAAATCGTCTAAACGTTCAGAGGTCAGTGGATCGAGGCCAGCACTCGGTTCGTCTAAAAATAAAATTTCTGGATCGAGCGCCATGGCACGGGCAATGCCAGCACGTTTAGCCATACCGCCGCTGATTTCAGAGGGCAACTTATCAATCGCGTCGGCCAAACCCACGCACGCTAATTTATATTCTGCTAGTTGTCGGATTTGACTCGAAGAGATTTTTAAAAACTCGCGCATCGGCATTTCGATATTTTCGCGAAGCGTAAGAGAAGAGAAAAGGGCAGAACCTTGAAAGAGAAAGCCAGATTGTCGAAGAGTCGCTTCACGTACTCGACTGTCGGCTTGGCTTAAATCGACGCCGAGTAATTCGCAGTTCCCTGACATCGGTTCATCGAGTCCACCGAGTACTCGCATCAGGGTGCTTTTACCGCAACCGCTCGGTCCGACGATGGCGAGAATTTTTCCGCGTTCGAGTGTGAACGAAATATCTTTCATCACACAGACATCACCGTAGCCAACGGAAAGTTTATTGCATTTTAAAATGGGGGCAGCTGCGTCCATTAATTAAAAATTATATAAGTTAAAGATGACGGCGAAAATCGCGTCAGCGATGATGATGAGGGTGATGCCGAGAACCGCCGCAGAGGTTGCAGCATCGCCTACGCCTAAGGCGGAACGTTGGGCAACATAACCACGATAGCAGCCTGCCCAGGCAGCGATGAAGGCAAAGAAGAATGACTTGATGAAACCAACGAGGAAACTTTTGAAGGTAATGGCTTTAATTGCCTGATTTAAATATTGATCGATACTGAGGTCGCCTGCGCAAGCTACGACCATGCCTCCAAATATGCCGACGAAGGTCGCGAAGAGACTTAACAGAGGAACCATGAGTGTAACCGCAAGAATGCGTGGCACCGCTATGTATTCTACGGGATTTATTCCAAGAGCTCGAAGTGCATCCGATTCTTGGCTGACATTCATGCTTCCGAGTTGGGAGGCAAAAGAAGTTGAGGTTCGTCCGCAGGCAATGACGCCGGTCATCAACGCACCCATTTCACGCGTCATCGCAAGAGCCACTAAATTAGCGACATAAACGGTAGCGCCCACTTGGCGTAATTGGATTAATCCTACATAGGCCATGATTAGTCCGGTCAAAAAACCGAGCAGGGCGACGATGGGGAGTGCATCTACGCCTGAGGTTTGTAACTGCAAAGTAAAATCGGCCCAGTTGACTTTGCTCCGGCCAATCAGTGTTCGAAATAAACCAGCACTCGTTTGTCCGATGTGGTCCATGGCACGACCCCAAGAGCTAAAACTTTCAATTCCCCAAACACCAAAATTTTCGAGGAGACTTGATTTTTCATCTTCTGATTTCCATTGAGTATTTTTTTCAGCTAGGCGGACGAGCGATTGCAGTCGGGTAGGTAGTTCGGACAAATCGAGTTCTCGAACATTTTTGAAATTGTGGTGAATCCAGGCGGGGAGTGCGGAGTCGAAATCACCTAAACCGTCTGTTAAAATTTTAACCCGATCGCCCTTGAAATTTAGACTAGGAAGAGGCTGATTGATCCGCCAGGAGCCACCTATTTTGATAATAGTCAGTCCACCCGTCTGGTTTTCGGTCGAAATGCTGGCCTGACGTGCTGATTTCTCTGACATCCTGATAATCAGATACTTGGGCAGCCATGATTAAACAAGCAGAAAGGCATTGTCCCGGGCTCCCAATGTCGATTTGATAAATCATCTATTCAATGCGCAGAGTGATGTTTCATTTAGTATTTACGACTGTGGTTCTCGCCGAAACCTCTGGTCCGGTTCTGCGCGTATCTCAGGACTCTGAGGGTATGCATCCCTTAGTGTCTCTCTGTGAAGAAAATGATAAATTTGGTATCAAGGGAACGGACATCTATTACACACAGGGTTTACGGATTGGTTTCCAGCATGATCCGAACTTCTATTGGGCTCTTACCCAAGAAATTAATACTCCACTTAATACAGAAGTGGATGTTCCACCCCCTGATGATCAGCCTTACTCAGGTATTTTATATTTAACTTATGGATATGGTAAAGTGCTGGAACGCGGTGGTCGTAGGGATTGTCTCTTTACGCTGGAAGGACAAGTTGGGGTTACAGGTCCAGCTTCGGGTGCAGAGATGATCCAAGATAAGTTTCACCATGCGATTGGCATCGGAACTCCCGCAGGTTGGGGGACGCAAATTCCTAGTGAACCTGTTTTTAATCTGAATGCTGAATTTAAACGCAAGATAAGCTGGGATGACTCTGGGAGGAATATGCGTGATGTAATCGCCCATGGACAAATACAGTTGGGAACGATTCGTACTGAATTAGCACTGGGTGCTCAGGCTCGTTGGGGTGTGAACCTACAAGACACTTGGGGTGAGGGAACCATACGACACAGCAGTGCATATAGCCCCAACTATCGTTCTGACGGTTTATACTCCCCCGGTTTTTCATCTTATTTTTTTACCGATGCTCAAATGGAGTTCGTATTTAAAAATTATGCGACCGATGGAACAACCTTTAGAGAGTCGGCTCACGTCATCCGCACACCCGTCGTCGGACAATTACTTCTCGGTGCCACCGCAAGTATTTACCGAACCTCGATTACCTATTATTTAGCCGTGCGGTCCAAAGATTTCGAAACACAAAAGCAAGCCCACTACTTTGGTGGATTTAAAGGGGTAATCAGTTTTTAACTATGTCGAACTCCATTTATGCAGTTGTCGATATTGGTTCAAACTCCCTCAAGGTAACCGTAGTTGATATCCATGGTATGAAGGAGCTGGGTCGATTAACGGAGTCGGTAAGACTTTTTCCATCGGGTGAAAGTCCAGTCAGACTACATCCTGAAAAAATTGAACAAGGTGCTCAGGCCGTTTCTCGTCTGGTGAAATTTGCTCAAGATAAAGGTGCTCAAAAGATTGTTCTTTTGGGTACGAGTGCGGTTCGCGACTGTGTAAATCGTGAAGATTTTTCTGCTAAAATCACCGAACTTTGCGGCATGCCGTTGACCATTATCTCGGGTGAAGTCGAAGCACGCTTAGCGGCGCAAGGTATCCGGGTAGATCCAGTTTATGCTAACTATCGAAATATCCTCGCATTTGATTTAGGTGGAGGAAGTTTAGAAATCAGTAAATTACACGGCAAACAATGTACCTTTGCTCGAAGTTATCCTTTAGGCTCCGTGCGTTTAACGTCCCAGCTACAAGCAAGACCCGACGGAGCTATCGATGAACAATATCAATTGAGCTTCCAGGCAATGATTCGCTCTCAACTTAAAGACGCCTTGTTGAATGAAGCAGCGCGTGACTCATTGTTGGTGGGAGCAGGTGGAGCTTTCACAGCGATTGCACTTTATCTTGAAGCCATAGGTGAAGCACCGATGGCTGGTCGACTCCCGGTATTGCGGATTCGAGAATTAAAAGATCGAATCTGCAAACTCACTTTCGAAGAGCGTAAAAGTCTTAAAGGTATTCCTGTCGATCGCATGGACATTATGCCGGCAGCATTGCTCACCATCTGTGTACTAGCGGATTTGACTCAGGCGGAGGCGTTTCACCTGACCCACCATGGAGTCAGACAGGGTATGATTCAATTACTCATTGCGGAAGACGCCATGCATTCATGAGAATTTTTTTTATAATCATTTCATTATTTATCTCGAATCTCTTAAATGCTCAGAGTTTAGAGGGAAAAATCCTTTCCGTAGATATCGCACAATCTACTGCTCAATTTGAGACCAATAAAGAACTCAAGACCATCCAATTACTTCCGGGCGATGTCGCCATCAACTGGTCGCAGAAAAAAGTGAAATGCACTTTGGTTAAAAATGGAGATGCCACGCGTGCCGATTTAATTTTTCCTGCTGACGCTGAAGAATTGCGACAAGTTGCAGAGGTGACCGATGCGCTGCGTCGTGATACCGTTGAGCGCGGACGCATCGTTTTAAGGGGCGCCAACGATTTAATGCCTCCGATGGCTCTTTGGAATCAAAACGGTAAACTCCTCTTCAAGAGAGACTTCCTAGGTCAGCCCATAGCTATTAATTTCATTTTTACCCATTGTCGCAATGCACAGATGTGTCCGGCTTCTACGCAGTGCATGAAACGATTGGCCGATGAATTAGATAAATATCCTGAGTTGAAAAATATTAAACTTATCTCCGTGAGTTTTGATCCGCAGAATGATTCGCCTGGAATATTAAATACTTATGCTGCCGGCTATGGTATTAATTCGACTCGACATCATTTCCTCACGGGTGATGCCAATCAGATTAAGGATTTGATGCGCCAATACGGTATTCTCACCACTCAATCCGATGGAACCATCATTCATAATGCCGCGCTCATTATTGTGAGTCCGGAGGGAAGAATTATTCATCGCCGAGAGGGTGCCCAATTTGACCCGGTCGACGTAGCTGATTATTTACTGAAGTTGAATCAACTGACTCCCGCTAAATGAATAAACGCCGTCAGCTTATTCTGATTTCTATCCTAGCTCTTGGATTATTCGCTTTATTGAAATCATTACCCGATACACAGTGTGCTTTATTACATATCGCTCATCAGCCCGTTCTGGATCGAGGTTTAGAATTCTGCGGAGTTAATGAAGAGGCTAATTTCTATAGTCCCAAAGATTTACAATTTCCGGTAAAAGCTGAAATCAAATTTAATCAGAACGATGGCGAATTACGATTAGTTAAGTCAGACGGTAAATTGTTTTATGATTATGAAATCGCTGTATCACATACCCAAAAAGTTCATCTACATCTGAAGCAAAATACGGGCCGGAGTGACTACATTCATTTACATCCCGTCTCTGACGATTCTGGAGTTTGGCATTTTAAATTTCCAGAGGAGTTTTTGAAAGGAAATCCAGGTGGTGAATTGCAGGCCTATATCGACTTCGTTCCCTTTAGATCCGGTCGCACTATTTTGGCAGAAGCGAGGGGTGCGTGGGCACATGAATCGGAATTATTCGATCGAGTAAGCCGTAATAAAATAGTCTCTCTGACGACTAATACCAACAAGACTGGCGAATCAGCCACATTGCGATTCAAGCTCTCAAGTGCTAACGTTTCTAGCACCCTTAAGTTAAAGCCTATTATGGGTGCGCTGGGTCACGCTGTGGTCTTTTCGACTGACCTTAAGAAGACTGGTTACGCTCACATGCACCCGTCGCTCGAAGGTCAAGAGTACGAGTCAGAACCAACCTTAGCCTTTAAGCTCAAATTGCCTGCCGCCGGAGACTACGAGATTTGGATTAATATCAACGACGGTGAGAACGATTACTTGGTCGCCCCTCTTCACGTTAGTAGTTAAGCCCAAAGATTAGAAGGGTAGGAACCTTCGTTGACCAGTTTTTGGATGCTAGCCTGCACGATAGGTTTGTCTTCGCGATAGGTTACGCCGAACCAAGATGAACTGGTACGTAAGACCGCACAGTCGCCTTCGCCATTCTTCACAATTTCACCGAGGCTCAGAGGGATGTAACATTCACTTTTTAATTCCTGACCTTTTTCGGTGAGGAATTTTTTGAATAAAGTTTCTAATTGTGGGAAAATGTTAGGCGTGAAGCCCCACATATTCATCGAAACGGGTTCATCACCATTTAGCTTGGTGACGGTACCATCATCTGCCACGTTTTGCGCACCGAAATCGGTTTTAGCAATTTTAAGAAGTTCTTGGATGTCAGTAAGGAAACCTTTGTCATTAAGACGACAAACGCCACGTGCGACGGTGCCGTGATCAGAGAGGGTATTTTTTAACGTGAAACCGACCATGTTGTAATGGTTTTCGTTATTAGCCGCAGCGGAAAGTTTTTTGCCTAAAACCGCATAGGAATCGCGACCATAGAAGTCATCCGCATTGATGACGGCGAAAGGAGTTTTAACGACCTCGCGAGCACATAAAATCGCATGCGTGGTGCCCCAGGGTTTTTCACGTCCGGTGGGAACAGAGAATCCATGAGGCAATTTATCAATCGTTTGAAACGCGTAATCTACTTCAATTTTATTGGAGAACTTAATGCCGATACGTTCACGAAAATCTTTTTCGAAATCGGGTCGGATAATGAACACCACTTTACCAAAGCCAGCTCGAATGGCATCGAAGACAGAATAATCTAGGATGGTTTCGCCCGAGGGTCCCATGGAGTCGATTTGCTTAAGTCCGCCATATCGCGAACCCATACCGGCAGCCATAACGAGAAGTGTTGGTTTCATGGTTTTAATTTAATGAGGAAAGCATGCGTTTAATTTCGTCACGTTTGGCAACCGATTCGGCTAATTGCTTGCGGGCGCCATCGAGAATAGCAGGCGGAGCTTTAGAGACGAAAGTTTCGTTGGAAAGTTTAGCTTCACCAGCGGAGACAGCCTTCTCGATTTTTTCGAGTTCTTTGGTCAGACGTATTTTTTCTGCACCGACATCAATATTGGTACCCATTTCCAAAATGACTGTTCCAAGCGGAGTCACGGAGCCGGGACGATCTGCAGCATGGGTTTCGAAGGTCATCTCTTGAAGACCAGCTACACGGAATAACTTATCCTTATTGGATTCAAGAATAGCCTGTGCGGCTGCATCTTTAGCCAGCACGACGATTTTACTGTCGCGACGGTTCGCTTGATTGCCTTGCGATTTAAGGCCGCGTACAGCGACTACGAACTCTCTCAACTGAGCAACGTCTTGCACCTTAGAGTTGATGAGTTTGATTCCGTTTTCACGAAGTGTCTTCAATAAGTCTCCACCGAGACCAGGCGAGTGTCTCTGAATGAAATCGGACTCATTACCATAGCCTAAAAGGTGCCAGAGCTCTTCAGAAATAAACGGAGCAACGGGGTGGAAGAGTAAGAGGAATTGTCGAATGACTAAATCTTGTACGGCTAGACAGTTATCACGTAAGGCGGGATCCGCTAAGCGTGCTTTAGAAGCTTCAACGTACCAGTCACAGAAATCGCCCCAGAAGAAATTATAAAGGGATTGGGCATAGGCCGTGAACTCGTGTTCGGAAAGTTGGTTAGCAACTTTATCGGTGAGTTCAGCGAGTCCGTGGATAATCGCAAAGTCATCATCATCTAATTGAGTTGGCTGAATTCTTTTAACCACCGAGAGGAGCGATGAATTATCGAACATCGGACCCGACATCTGACGGAAACGTGAAGCATTCCAGAGTTTATTCGCAAAATTTCTTCCACCCGAAACGCGTTCTTCGTCGAATAAAATATCCTGACCTTTAGGAGCGATGAGCAATAGGCCGAGTCGAAGTCCATCTGCACCGAACTTCGCAATTAAATCCAGCGGCTCCGGTGAGTTGCCGAGCGATTTCGACATTTTGCGTCCGAGTTTATCGCGAATAATACCATTGAAATAAACGCGCTTAAAAGGAATGCGCTGACGGATTTCGTCATCGGTCAGTGTTTTCTTTTCGGGACCGTGTAATTCGAGTCCGGCAATAATCATGCGCGCTACCCAAAGGAAAATAATGTCAGGTCCCGTGGCGAGAGCACCAGTAGGGTACCAGTGGCTGAGTTCAGGCGTTGTCTCACCTGGCTTGCGCCAGCCAATCGTAGCTAAGCACCAAAGCCACGAAGATGCCCAAGTGTCTAAGACATCAGGATCTTGTTCCCAGTTTTGGGGGTCATTGGGTGGAGTGAGTGAAACGTGACGGTTCTTGGCGTCATTGCGGTCGGCACCTTTGCGATACCAAACAGGAATGCGGTGTCCCCACCATAATTGACGACTGACGCACCAGTCTTGAATATTATCTAACCAGTGCAAATAAGTTTTCGTCCAGCGTTCAGGATGGAATTTAATCATGCCGGAAGTCACGGCACGTTTTGCTTCTTCAATCTTTGGATAATGGATAAACCATTGTTCACTTAGGCGAGGTTCGATAGGTACATCGGCACGCTCAGAATAACCCACGGTATTTTCATAGGGCTCTACTTTTACGAGTGCACCTAATTCTTCGAGTAACTTCGCGGCCATGTTGCGTGCCTTGAATCTCTCGATACCTGCTAATGGACCCGCTAATTCATTCATCGTGCCGTCAGGATTCATGACGTCGA
>JBAXUJ010000051.1:0-8071 GCA_037129735.1 Opitutia bacterium
GAAAAAGTACGTGTCAATCCAGGCAACTACGCAGATAAGAAAAAATTTGCGGTGCTCGAATACACTGACGCCGCTTACGCCGAAGAACTTGAACGTCTTCATGAAGCTTTTTCTCCGTTAGTGCTCCGTGCTAAAACTCTCGGACGTTCCTTACGTATTGGCACTAATCACGGTTCACTCTCCGACCGTATTATGAATCGATTCGGCGATACTCCGCACGGGATGGTAGAATCGGCCCTCGAGTTTGTACGCATTGCAGAATCACATGGGTTCAAGGACATGATCCTTTCCATGAAGGCCTCGAATCCGAAAGTGATGATTGAGGCTTATCGATTAGCTGCCGCACGCATGACGGAACTGAAAATGGATTATCCTCTTCACCTCGGCGTTACCGAAGCGGGTGAAGGCGAAGATGCCCGCATTAAATCTGCCATCGGCATCGGATCACTTCTCGCTGATGGATTAGGCGACACCATTCGCGTTTCACTCACCGAAGATCCTTGGTACGAAATTCCAGTCTGTCGCGAACTCGTCGCCCGTGCCGATCAATTAATTCAAAACTCAAAAGCGCATTCAGTTAAACTCAAAGACGACCCTGCTGACCCTTTCAGTTATGCACGCAGGATTACAGATAGCATTTCTCTTTCGGAAAAATGTCAGGCTGGTGCCACTGAACTTCCTCGGGTGATTGTTCGCAGCATCGCCGGACTTAGTAATTGGCAAGCTGCGGTTAAAGAAGTGCTCGATGCCCATAATCAACAACGCGAAGCCCGCGTCGAAGGTCTCCTTGTTCAACTCACTTCAGTAGAACAGATTCCTGCCCTTCAATCATTGCGCAAGGCACTCGGACAAGCCGTGCCTGCTGTATTCGTTGAGACATCCCAGTCACTCGACTCAGAACTTTTCAAAAGCGAAGGCTGCAAACTAGTCATTGTCCGAACATTCAAAGCCGATCAGAGTGCACAATTAAAAGCGGACTCCGAAATATGTAATAAAAACGGGGCGATTCTCGCTGCTGACTTGGATATCGAATCCGCCAAGTCATTGGTCTCGGAGCTTTCAAAAATTCCTGCTGGTGGACTCATCATTTCAGCGAGCCATCCTTCTAAGGGGCTTCACGCTATCGGCACGCATCGCGAAATGGTTCGACTTCTCAGCGAAGCAAAAGTGCAAGCACCACTTTGGATTCGTGCGACTGAAGCGAACGCTACGGTTTTAGATCAAGGATTCCAATCGCGTCTCATCGAAGCTTCCATTCTCGCGGGTAGTTTACTGGTCGACGGCTACGGCGATTTAATTTCCTGCGAAACGCCGGACAGCACTGTGAAGTCACTCACTCTCGGTTACGATGTATTGCAAGGTGCACGTGCACGCCAAACCAAGACTGAATACGTCGCCTGTCCTTCGTGCGGTCGTACCCTTTTCGATATTCAATCGACGACACTTAAAATTAAAGCACGCACCGGACATCTCAAATCGGTCACGATTGCGGTGATGGGTTGTATTGTGAATGGCCCGGGAGAAATGGCTGATGCCGATTTTGGATATGTCGGTGGCGCACCTGGAAAAATCAATCTCTACGTGGGCAAGACACCCGTGAAGTTTAATATTCCACAAGAAGAAGCCGTCGAACGCCTCGTGGATCTGATTAAAGAAAAAGGTAAGTGGGTTGAGGCATAGTGTTTCTTGCCTAATCGGCAGAAAGTCCTCTATTTAAGGCTATCTATTTATGAAACCTGTACTTCTTGTGATTCGTGATGGCTGGGGCGAAAACCATAACCCTAAGCACGACGCGTTTAATGCACTCAAGGTCGCGAATATTCCCGTATCGCGCGAACTGACCAAGAATTGGCCACGCACCGAAATCATGGCCCACGGACTCGATGTGGGTCTGCCCGTTGGCATCATGGGCAACTCCGAAGTCGGTCACCAAAACATCGGCGCTGGTCGTATCGTTGACCAAGAAATCGTCCGTATCGACAAAGGTCTCACCGACCCTCAAGCGATGCGCCAAATTAAAGCTTTCCGCGGTCTGGTTGAAAACGTCAAATCCACCGGCGGTGCCGTTCACTTGATGGGACTTTGTTCTGAAGCAGGCGTTCACTCTACCCTTCCTCACCTCTACGCCATTCTTCGTCTCTTAAAAGAAGAAGGTCTCTCCAAGGTTTTCATTCACGCCTTCATGGATGGACGCGACAGTCCTCCCACGAGCGGTGTTGGTTATCTCAAACAACTCGAAGCGGAGCTCGCTAAAATCGGTATTGGTAAAGTCGCCAGCGTCTCCGGACGCTTTTGGGCGATGGATCGCGATAATCGCTGGGAGCGCGTAAAGACGGCCTACGATGCACTGACGGGCGCACCTGCACCTGAAGCCGCTTCTGCCACCGCTGCGGTTCAAGCTTACTACGACAAACCAACCGACTCTAATACTACAGGCGATGAGTTTGTTCCTGCCACACGTATTAAGGGCGGAGAATTTATTAAAGATGGTGACTCCGTTTTATTCTTCAACTTCCGCGGCGATCGTCCCCGCGAAATCACCCGCGCGTTCATTGATCCCGAATTCAAAGGCTTCCCTCGCGCACATTTATTAAAACTTTTCTACGCGACCTTAACCAATTACGAAAAAGGCCTTTGTGCTAATGTGATTTTCGATAAACCACCGAAGATGGTAAACATTCTCGGTGATTGGATTGCTAAACAGGGACTCAAACAATTCCGCACCGCTGAAACTGAAAAGTTCCCGCACGTGACTTTCTTCTTCAACGATTATCGCGAAGAACCTTTCACGGGCGAAGAACGTGGCATGGCCCAAAGTCCTAAAGACGTTTCTACTTACGATCAAAAGCCTGAGATGTCGGCTGACCAAGTTACCGCGATGGCCAAGGAAGCGATTCTTTCCGGCAAGTACGCACTCGTTGTAGTTAATTACGCTAATCCTGACATGGTGGGTCACACGGGCTCACTCGCAGCCGTTTGCAAGGCCTGTGAGAAGGTCGACCAGGGCGTTGGCGAATTACTTAAAGCGATTGATCAAGTCGGCGGCAAAGCAGTGATTACGGCTGACCACGGAAATGCGGATCAAATGTGGGAGCCTGAAGAAAACTGCGCTCACACCCGTCACACTTTAAATCCCGTCGAAGTAGTCATCTACGGTGAAGGCGTTAAGACATTTAAGACACGCCCAACCGGACGACTTGCAGACGTCGCCCCTACGCTTCTTCATCTCATGGGCTTACCCAAGCCAGCAGAGATGACAGGTGAGTCCTTGATTGCTAACTAATTTAGGGGACACGTGGGCAAGGGGTTTATGCCCCTACCCTTAAAACTAGATACTTACCGTCTCGTCTTGGCTGTCGAACGCTCTCGTGTACGCAGCGGCGAGCATTAGATAGGAAAACGGAAGTGTGATAAAGAATCCGACCCCGCAGCCTAAAACACCAAGTACGGCGATTACAGCGGAGACTAAAAGTAAAAGAAGCATCCAGCCCCAGTTTGCGGTGACCACTTGGCGACTGATTTCCATACACTCCCAGAATCCAAACTTCTTATCTGCTAAGAGGATCAGAGAGAACACCCAAGCAACGGAGAGATAAATGCCAGGGAGTATACATAAACAATATCCAAGAATCACTAAAAGGGTATGAACAAAAAACCAAGCGAGTGAGGGTCCAAATAAATCGAAGCCTCTAAAAATATCGGAAATCGTGACAGACTGATTTCTGATACAGCTTAAATTAAATCTGAACATTCCAATCGCCATTGCAGGAACGAGCAAAATTCCAATCCAAGTTAACTCTAAAACTACAATCGCTGCCAACCAGATGATGTGACCAATCACAATGTTCCAAAAATTATTCTTCATCGCTTCCATCGCAGCGTTAAAACAGAATCCAATATCAAACGGATTCTTTGCGTTAATACCGCGATTTACCAACTCAGTTTGCTCAACGTTTAGGCTCATAAAAGTTTAATTAGAATGATACTTTAGGGGCAGCGCGTTCTTCTTCGGAATCAATCTTGAAGAATTCAGCGGCAGCGAAACCAAAGATATTAGCTACGAAAATATTAGGGAAAACTTCGCGTGCATTGTTGTATTGCAATACACCGTCATTGTAACCCTGACGGGCAAAAGCGATTCGGTTTTCAGTCGAAGCGAGTTCATCCATCAACTGCTTCATGGTCACATCCGCTTTTAACTGAGGATAGTTTTCAGAGACGACCATCAGACGACCCAACGCGCCCGAAAGTCCGGACTCCGCTTGCATCACGGTACGGATAGCATTCGGATCATTGGGATTGGCTGCTAATTGGACATTAGCCTGAGTGGCCTTAGCACGTGCATTAATCACGGCTTCAAGCGTACCACGCTCGTGAGCCATGTAACCTTTCGCGGTTTCAACTAAATTAGGAATTAAATCGTGACGGCGCTTGAGTTGTACATCGATCTGCGAGAATCCATTGCGGAACAGATTGCGCAGAGTGACGAGCGTGTTGTAGACGCCAACGACTGCGAGCGCGATAAAAACGATGATGACCAAAAATACTAAGAGAACAATGAGGACGATTGGCATGGGAGTGATTTAATCGAATTCTAACCGTCTTCCTTTATTTCGCAAGTAAGATGGAAAGTCAGAACTGATAATTTTATAGTAGATTTATAGCAGTTAACTTACTTTAACGCCTCTAATTTGACACAAACTTCATCAATTAAAAACGCGGGGGTTGATGCACCCGCCGTAACCCCGACAGTTTGATATCGCTGTAAGTGGGAAAAGTCTAACTCGGCAGCGGTTTCAACGTGGTAACAAGGTAAGCCCTGTAACTCGACTAACTTAGCTAACTTGACGGTGTTCGCGGAGTGACGTCCCCCAATCACCACAATCGCCTGGCAGCCTTGCTTGGCTAATTGAACAACATCCGATTGCCGATCCTTGGTAGCCCCGCAAATGGTGTCAAAAATTTCTACCTTCGGATAACGCGATTTTAAATCAGCCGCTAAATTCTGAAATTCATCCGTGAACATAGTCGACTGCGACACCATGCAAACTTTGTCACCCAATGCGGGCAGTGCAGCGATGTCTTCATGTGAGGTAATCACATGCCCACCTGCTTCAGCATAACCCAATAAGCCAATGACTTCGGGGTGTTTCGGATCTCCAAAAATAACCGTCACGTAGCCCTTCTTCGCATACATGCGAACTTTGCCGGCAATGATGCCCACATCTGGACAAGTCGCATCGCGGAATTCCATGCCCAGATTTTTTAAATATTTTCTGCGTTCGGGAGAAATCCCGTGCGCTCGCACCACCATCACAGATTGATCTTCCTTCTTCACAATCAATTCCGCTTGGCTGCTGTAGTCACCGACTTCACGAATCCCCTCTTTCGTCAAAACTTCCATCATCTGACGATTATGAATGAGAGGTCCGTCGGTATAGACCGGACTACGACCCTTCGAAGCGTACTCGCGTGCAATATCGATAGCGCGTTCTACGCCCCAACAAAATCCAGCCGATTTAGCTCGAATGACTTTCACGCCTTTAAAGTGCAACCTTCTCTCAAGCTTTCAAGCCTTCGGTGCATCTAAAGTACGAACCCGACGATGTTTCAGCGGAAAACGGAGCGTTACGGTCGTTCCCACATTGGGCGTACTCTCAATATCCACCGTGCCACCGTGCGCGCGTAATATTTTAAGTAAAATCATCATACCTAGTCCCCCGCCCGACGCCTTAGTGCTGTAGTAAGCATCGAAAACACGTGTGAGTTTATCGGCAGGAATTCCCACACCCGTATCTTTAACCGCTAAAATCACCCACTCATCATCCGTCGAAAAATTAACGAAGATATCTCCCCCACGATCCAATGCCTCGAGTGAATTCTTCATCACATTGAACAAGGCCTGTTTAATTTGATTCCGATCCGCGAGTATCAGCGGAATTTCACTACCCACGTCGACCGACACTCGAATGCCGAGCTGCTTCAATTGGTCCTGCAATAAATTCATCGTCTCGGCGACGACCGCTACTAAATCAGTATCGACTAAATTCGGTTTAGTCGGACGAACCGCTCCGAGAAAATCACGGACGATACCATCAAGGCGTTTAATTTCACCCTGACAAACCTCCGCCGCGTCGCGTACTTTTTTGGCTTCTGGACTGTCTCCCAGTTTCTCAGCCGCACGTTGTAAGACCTGTAAATGCAGGCCAATCGCATTCAGTGGATTGCCAATCTCGTGCGCCACACCCGCAGCCAAAGCGACAATAGAATCAATGCGTTCGCTCTCAATCCGGTCTTCGGTTTGTACTTTCTCGGTGGTGACATCACTTAAAACAGCCACACGTCTGGAATTTTCAGAATCATTCGCTGAACCCACTCGGGCAAGATGCAGACGAAGAACGCGAGATTCCGGATAACGCACTTCAATCTCACGGGTGAGTGCCTCCACTTGGTCGGGCAATTCCAAAGCCTTGGCGATATCAGGAGAAATTCTTCGTAACTCAGCACCGGTCACTTTTTCAATACTCACACCGAGTAATTGAACCGCCGCCAAGTTAGCGTAATCGATGGATCCATCAGCTGATAAAACAATCACACCTTCACGCAAGGTATCGAGCACGGTTTCCATCAGATCGCGCTCGCGTTCGAGTCGACGAACAAGAATAGACAGATTTTGAGAGTCGAGACCGTCGACACGACTCAACACTTTATCCAAGGGACTGAAATATCTTTTCTTCATACGGCTCGGGCAGAAACAATATGACTAATTTGCTGAATTAATAAATCGGCAATTTTATCTTTAGAGGCTGGACCGATTACCTGACGAAAACCATCATTACCCAATAAAATCAAAGTATTTTCATCATTTCCAAAAGCTCCTTCGGCTCCAGCCACCGAATTAGCGGCAATTAAATCGATCTTCTTACGCTTCAGTTTCTCTAATGCATGAGCTTCAATATTTTCTGTTTCTGCTGCAAAGCCGACTAAGAGTTGTCCAGGTTTTCTTTGCGCCGCCATCGCCGCTAAAATATCAGGAACCGGTTCCATTTCTAAACTCATCGCCGTTCCATCTTTTTTTAGTTTCTGCGGAAGCGTTTGTTTAGGACGCCAATCGCTCACCGCGGCGGTCATAATTAAAATATCACACGGACCAAATAAAGCGTCGGTCTGACGCATCAGCTCATCGGCGGTCACCACTGGATAAAACATCACGCCATCAGGCTCGGGCAATGCAACGGGTCCACTCACCAAATCGACCGTCCATCCGGCTGCTTTCGCCGCTTTTGCTAGTGCAAAACCCATCTTACCTGTGGAGGGATTGCTCACAAAGCGAACGGGATCAAAAAATTCCCGAGTAGGTCCTGCAGTGATTAAACAGCGAAGTGGCATTGCTTTAATTAATTTGAGGGATGGCGGGACTGAGGGCGAGAATGAAGGCGGCCCTTTCTCAGTCTTTTCAACCTTTCCATTTCGTAATTTTTTGCCCACGCTGGGGTATGGATTTGTATTTAGCCACCGGAAATGCCCATAAAACCGAGGAATTCAGTCGGTTGTTCAAAAAGGCGGGACTCAGAGTAAACGTCTATTCAGCCAAAGAGATTGGCGGTATGCCCTACGTGGAAGAAATCACCGGAACCTTCACGGGAAACTGTCGCTTAAAAGCGGAAGCCCTTCGAAGAATAGCGCCTTACAAATCTTGGGTGCTCGCCGATGATAGTGGACTCTGCTGCGATGCCCTTCAAGGCGGCCCAGGTGTGGACTCTGCTGTGTACGCAGGTAATAATGCGACCGACGCCGAAAATCGTGCGAAGCTTTTGAATGCGATGAAAAAAGCGCCACTCCATAAACGCGGTGCACGTTTCGAATGTCATTTACTTATCCTCGGTCCCAACAACGAAGAACAAAAATTTCTCGGTCAGTGCTGGGGCTCCATTTTAGAAGCGGAAGTCGGCACCGAAGGATTTGGGTACGATTCACTTTTCGTTCCGAGCGGATTCGATAAAACCTTTGGCGAGCTCCAACCTCAGACCAAAGATAAACACAGTCACCGCGCTAAAGCCTTCGCCCAATT
>JBAXUJ010000052.1:0-8050 GCA_037129735.1 Opitutia bacterium
TGATAGATATCAGCCAAGCAAAATGGGGATTTGGCCGCTACTACGACGTGACAGCCGCGAATTTCTAAGAGTTTAAATTTACCGCCCTTTGCTTCCGCTTCTTTTACTTCTTCAGCTAAGATAGCTTCTAAACCACGGCGACAACGGAGACTGATTCTTAAAGTATCATAACGATCCAAAATCGCATCCATACGAATTTTGGCCGGACTCTCTTTACGCGCTACATTGGCTCGAACCTTCTGTTCCGAAATCGGAAGTGCATTAGTTCCACCTACCGCTTTTAAAGTTTCTTCACCCGCGATTTTTTCGAGAGCCGAACCCGCTTTCTTTTTTTCGCGTTCCACCGAACTCGTTTTCAAAATAGTAATAATTTCTTTTTCAGCTTCAACATCGCCACCCAATTTCGGAATCGCCGCCATCGCATAGCGACGCACTTTTTCGGAAGGATCGGATAGCAGTGACTTCACCCAAGACTTCACTTCGTTTTTAACTTTTTCGTTTTGGCTAGTAGCGAATACCACGCCGACGGCGCGGATCAGGGCGACCTGGCGACCCCGTTCGACCTGGCTGGCCTTGTTGAATTTGGGGACCTCGACGGTCCAAAGTTGGTCGGCTGACAACTCGCGGAGTCGGCGATACAAGTCATTGTCAGCTTTCATAGCGTTAAGTGTGTCGGACTGCTGGGCTGCGATGTCAAGGGCGACCAAAATTGAGGCTCAACGGCGATTTGAGCTCAAACCTCAGCAAAGTGTCCAATTTAGGCTACAAATTGCTCCATTTTGGGACAAAATATTTGCGTCCAACCTGCCTCGCCTTGCCGACATCTCGGCCGCCCGAGCCCACAGTTAAAAATCTAAAAATCTGCCCCTATAAGTTGCCTTTGACAGAGACGAAATATTGTTCACTAGATTTAACACCCTTGCGGATTACCAAAGGGGGGTCTCACACACCAATTTCATAAACCTGTCACCTCTTCGACACTTTCGACCATACAAGAAATGAATAATCCCGGACTACCCGAAAAACAGGGCCTCTACGACCCGCAGTTTGAACACGATGCCTGTGGCGTCGGCTTCGTCTGTCAGATGAAGGGGAAACGTTCCCATGATATTATTCAGCAAGCGCTGACCATCCTGGTTAACCTCGATCACCGAGGCGCTTGCGGTTGCGAAGTGAACACCGGCGACGGCGCAGGTATTCTCATTCAGCTGCCTCACACTTTCTTAAGCAAAGTTTCCAAAGACGCAGGCATCACGACTCTGCCCAAGCCCGGACATTACGGCGTCGGCATGCTCTACGTTTCGCCCGATGCAAAAATCCGCAGCGAGTCCGAAAAAACTTTCACCGAAATCGCAAAGTCCCAAGGACTCACCGTTCTCGGCTGGCGCACCGTTCCTACCACGAATAAATCACTCGGACAAACTGCGGTAAAAAGCGAACCTACCGTTCGCCAAGTTTTTATCGCCCGTCCCGCTGATTGCGCGACCGACCAAGATTTTGAGCGCAAGCTTTTCATCGTTTCAAAACGCGCCCATAACGAAATCCGCGCCTCTGGAAAAGATAACCATTACTACGCCTGCAGTATCTCCTGCCGTACCCTGATTTATAAGGGCATGTTAATGCCTGAGCAGGTTGGAAAATATTTCCCTGACTTGAATGACCCGAGCATGGACACCGCGTTAGCGCTCGTTCACTCGCGTTTCTCCACCAACACCTTCCCAAGCTGGGAACGTGCACACCCTTACCATTACATCGCACACAACGGCGAAATCAACACGCTCAATGGTAACGTCAATTGGATGAAAGCCCGTGAGCCATTGCTCGCGAGCCCGCTCTTCGGAAAAGACATCGAGAAAATTAAGCCGATCGTAAATCCGAACGGTTCCGACTCTGCTAAGTTCGATAACGTTTTAGAACTTCTCGTAATGGGCGGACGTTCCTTACCTCAAGCGATGATGATGATGATTCCAGAACCTTGGAATGGTCACGAATCGATGAGCGAACAAAAGAAAGCGTTCTACGAATACCAATCGTGTATCATGGAACCTTGGGATGGTCCTGCCTCGGTTGTCTTTACTGATGGTACGATGATTGGTGCGACGCTCGACCGTAACGGTCTCCGCCCTTCTCGCTACTACGTCACCAAAAATGATTTAGTGATCATGGCTTCTGAAGCCGGTGTACTTCCTGTTCCTCCAGAAGACGTGGCAAGCAAAGGCCGCCTCCAACCTGGTCGTATGTTCCTCGTGGACATGGAAAAAGGTCGCATCATCGCCGATGAAGAAATCAAACAACAAATCGCGACCGAAAAACCTTATCGTCAATGGCTCGATGGTAATCTCATCAAGCTCGATAAGATTCCTAAGTCGAAAGAAGTTCCTACCACTGACCACGAGACCGTTCTCCAACGTCAATTAGCGTTTGGTTATACTTTCGAAGATCAGCGTAAACTTTTGCTTCCGATGGCGAAAGACGGAGTTGAAGCGATGGGTTCCATGGGAACCGACATTCCTTTAGCAGTTCTCTCCAACAAATCGAAATTACTTTACGATTACTTCAAACAACTCTTCGCCCAAGTTACCAATCCTCCGATTGATTGTATCCGCGAAGAAATTGTCACGTCGTCCGTCACCACCATCGGACCTGAGCGCAACTTGCTGGATCCTAATCCACAAAGCTGTCACCTCATCGAATTAACGACTCCGATTTTAACGAACGAAGAGTTGGCGAAATTACGCGACGTCACCCACGGTCAATTCCGCTCGGTCACCATTCCAACTCTCTTCAATCCTAAAGCAGGTGCTAAAGGTTTAGAAGAAGCGATGAATGAAATCTGCCGTCAGGCCAGCCTGCACATCGATGCGGGTGCGAATATCATCATCCTCAGCGACCGTGGTGTAGATCGTAGCAACGCTGCAATCCCTGCCCTCTTAGCTGTTTCCGGACTTCACCACTTCCTCATTCGCGAAGGTAAACGTACCAAAGTAGGTTTAATTCTCGAGTCAGGCGAACCACGCGAAGTTCACCACTTCTGTACCCTCATTGGTTATGGTTGTGCCGCAATCAATCCGTACCTCGCTTTCGAAACGCTGGATGACATGATCCAAGAAAAACTCTTGGAAGGTGTAGATCATTACACTGCCTGTAAGAATTACGTAAAGGCTGCGACTAAGGGAATCGTGAAAGTCGCATCGAAGATTGGTATCTCCACGATTCAAAGTTATCTCGGTGCTCAAATCTTTGAGTGCGTTGGTCTCCAACAAAAGGTCGTTGATAAATATTTCACCGGTACCGCAACTCGCATCGAAGGTTCTGATTTAGCGGCGATTGCTGATGAAACCATCAGCCGTCACGCTAACGCATTCCCTGAGCGCGTTGAACATCCTCAAACTCTCGAAGTCGGTGGCGACTACCAGTGGCGCAATGAAGGTGAAGGTCACCTCTTCAGCCCACAAGTCATTCACTCTCTTCAAAAAGCCGTTCGCACGAATAACTTCGATACGTTCAAAACCTATTCATCCTTGGTCAACCAACAGATGAGTCAGATTTTCACGCTTCGCGGCTTACTCGAATTGAAACCTCAGAAATCCATTCCGATCGATGAAGTGGAGAGCGTTGAACAAATCTTAAAGCGTTTCAAAACGGGTGCGATGAGCTACGGCTCGATTTCGAAAGAAGCACACGAAAGTCTCGCGATTGCGATGAACCGCATCGGTGGAAAATCGAACACCGGTGAAGGTGGCGAAGATCCTGATCGTTTTACTTGGACCAATGAGCGCGGTGATTCCAAGAATTCCGCGATCAAGCAGGTTGCTTCTGGTCGCTTCGGTGTAACCAGTCTCTACCTCACTCAAGCTCGCGAATTACAAATCAAGATGGCCCAAGGTGCAAAGCCTGGTGAAGGCGGTCAGCTCCCTGGTGGTAAGGTCTATCCTTGGATTGCGAAAGTTCGTCACTCCACTCCTGGCGTCGGACTCATCTCTCCTCCCCCACACCACGATATTTACTCGATCGAGGATTTATCCGAACTCATTCACGACTTGAAGAACGCTAACCGTGCTGCACGCGTGAGCGTGAAGCTCGTTTCTGAAGTCGGTGTTGGAACGATCGCTGCCGGTGTTGCGAAAGCACACGCAGACGTTGTTCTGATTTCTGGTTTCGACGGTGGTACGGGTGCATCACCACAAACTTCCATTAAGCACGCTGGTTTACCTTGGGAACTCGGCCTCGCCGAAACTCACCAAACTCTGCTCCTCAACAATCTACGTTCTCGTATCGTGGTTGAAGCGGACGGACAATTAAAGACCGGTCGCGACGTGGTGATTGCTGCCTTACTCGGTGCTGAGGAATTTGGTTTTGCGACTGCTCCTCTCGTTTCACTCGGTTGCATCATGATGCGCGTTTGCCACCTCAACACTTGCCCTGTCGGTGTTGCGACCCAAGACCCTGAACTCCGTAAGAACTTCACGGGCGATCCTGAACACGCGGTTAACTTCATGAACTTCATTGCTCAAGAAGTTCGCGAGATCATGGCTCAACTCGGATTCCGTAAACTTACCGACATGGTAGGCCGTACTGACATCCTTGAAGCACGTCACGCTGTTGAACACTGGAAAGCTAAGGGAATCGATTTATCCAAACTTCTCTACTCACCTAAAGTGGGCAGCGAAGTCGGTCGTTACTGCACCGAAACTCAAGACCACGGTCTTGATAAGTCACTCGACTTAACTCTCTTACTCGAGAAGTGCCGTCCAGCGATCGATAAGAAAGAAAAAGTAGTCATCAATTCTGCGATCAAGAATACTCACCGCGTAGTCGGAACTATTCTCGGTAACGAAATCACCAAGAAGCATTGGGAAGGTCTCCCAGAAGGTACCATTCAATTGAACTTCAAGGGTAGTGCCGGACAAAGTCTCGGTGCGTTCGTTCCTCCTGGCGTCACCATCACCCTCGAAGGCGATGCGAATGACTATGTAGGTAAGGGCCTTTCGGGTGGTAAGATTATTATTAAGCCTGACGCAAAAGCGACCTTCCCTGCTGAAGACAATATCATCATCGGTAACGTTGCTCTTTACGGTGCAACCTCCGGTGAAGTCTTTATCCGCGGTGTCGCGGGCGAAAGATTCGCCGTTCGTAACTCGGGTGTCACCACCGTCGTTGAAGGCATTGGCGATCACGGTTGCGAATACATGACCGGTGGACGCGTGGTCGTTCTCGGTGAAACCGGACGTAACTTCGCCGCAGGTATGAGCGGTGGTGTGGCTTACATTCTCGATGAGAAGGCTGACTTCGCTGTTCGTTGTAACAAGCAGATGGTCGGACTTGAAAAACTCGAAGAGAGAGACTTATCCGAACTTAAAGATTTAATTCAACGTCACGCTGATCTCACCGGCTCGAAGAAAGCTGCGAAGATCATCGCCGACTGGAAGAATTACTCGACTAAGTTCGTCAAGGTTATGCCTAAGGACTACAAGCGTGTTCTCGAAGCGATTGAACAAGCTAAAGCTAAAGGACTCAGCGGTGACGCTGCCCTCAACGAAGCTTTCGAAATCAATGCACGCGACGTTGCTCGCGTTGGCGGAGGATAATCCTAAACACCTAACCACTAAACGATTTAAATCATATGGGAAAACCAACAGGATTTGTAGAATTCCAACGCGAATTACCCGCTGATCGCGATGCGCTTACCCGCATTGGTGATTGGAAGGAAATTCACCACCACCACAGCGATGAAAAACTTCGCAAGCAAGGTGCACGTTGCATGGATTGCGGCGTCCCCTTCTGTCACACCGGAAAACTTATCAGCGGCATGGCCAGTGGCTGTCCGATCAATAACTTGATTCCTGAGTTCAACGATCTCGTTTATCGCGGACTCTGGAAAGAAGCGTTGGATCGTTTACACAAAACCAACAACTTCCCTGAGTTCACCGGTCGCGTTTGTCCTGCTCCTTGTGAAGGCGCCTGCGTTTTAGGAATCAACAAGCCACCCGTTACTATTAAAAATATCGAAGTTTCGATTATCGATAAAGGTTGGGAAAACGGTTGGGTTGTCGCTCGTCCTCCAGCAAAACGTACCGGCAAGAAAGTGGCCGTGATCGGTTCTGGTCCTGCCGGACTCAGTGCTGCGGCTCAATTAAATCACGCTGGTCACAACGTCACCGTCTTCGAACGCGCTGACCGTCCAGGTGGTTTACTCATGTACGGTATCCCGAACATGAAGCTCGATAAAAAAGAAGTCGTTCTCCGTCGTGTTCGTTTACTCGAAGACGAAGGTGTTACTTTCAAATGTGGTGTGAACGTTGGAAAAGATATTTCCGCTGAACAACTCCGTAAGGATTTTGATTCCATCGTTGTTTGCACCGGTGCAACTAAACCTCGCGACCTCCCTATTCCTGGTCGCGAAGGTAAAGGCATCTACTTCGCGATGGATTTCCTCAGTGCGAACACCAAGTCCGTTCTCAACGGAGAATCCAGCGCCGACTTCATTACCGCTAAAGGTAAGGACGTCGTGATTATCGGTGGTGGTGATACCGGTACTGACTGCGTAGGCACTTCCCTTCGCCACGGATGTAAGTCTGTCGCTCAGGTTGAAATCATGCCTAAGCCAGCCCTCACTCGCCAAAAAGATAATCCATGGCCTGAGTGGCCCAAGACTTACAAAGTCGACTACGGACAAGAAGAAGCGGCCGCTAAGTTCGGTTCCGATCCTCGCGTCTACGTTACCACTGCAACCAAGTTTGAAAATGATGAAGCTGGCAATGTGAAGGCCGTTCACACGGTTCAAGTTGAATGGAAGAAGAACGACAAAGGACAGTTCGTTCCTCAAAACATTCCTGGAACTGAAAAAGTCATGCCTGCTCAATTAGTCTTATTGGCGATGGGCTTCCTCGGACCCGAACAGCCTCTCCTCGACGCTTTAAATGTCGAACGCGACGCTCGTACCAACATCAAGGCTGAGCACGAGAAGTACACTACGAGCCTCCCTGGCGTCTTTGCTGCGGGTGACTGCCGTCGTGGTCAAAGTCTCGTCGTCTGGGCCTTTAATGAAGGTCGTGGCGCTGCTCGCGAGTGCGATCGCTACTTGATGGGTACAACCGAGCTTCCGTAAGTCTCGCCTTACAGCATCCAACCAAAGCCCAGTCTAAAAACTGGGCTTTTTGTTAGCCCAGTTCATTGGGTTTGCGATACGAGGGAAATGTTTAATGATGTCAGCGTGAGCCAACCCTCCCTCGAATCACTCAAGACCTTAGCCGTGGCGACCGCTCAAGCGGCGGGCGAACTCCTCCTACATGGAGCGACTAAGGAAATTAATTCTGAGACGGATGATGACGTTAAAATGCAGGCGGATGTGGATTCAGAAAATTTAGTTCGCGAAAAACTTAAGTCATCGGGAATCCCCATCATTGGCGAAGAACTCGGTGGCGATGCCTCATTATTTTCGGGCAACGAACTTTACTGGGTCGTGGATCCACTCGACGGCACTTACAATTATCTGCGCGACCAGCCCTGCACATGCGTGTCACTCGGACTCATGCGTGGACCTGAACCCGTGCTCGGTGTGATTTATAATTTTAATTTAAAGAAAACTTATTTAGGCGTGCCCGGCGAAGGCACCTTTATCAACGGCAAGAAAATCAAACCTGCCTGGGCCCAGAAAATTAATGATGCCTGTATTATGACCGGCTTCCCTGCGGCGGCCGATAAGAGCACGCCCGCCATGGAAATATTCATAAAAGAAGTATCACGTTATAAAAAAATTCGTATGATTGGATCCGCGGCGCTCGCTCTGGCTTATGTGGGTGAAGGCGTGGCCGATACCTATTACGAATCAGGCACGAACTTATGGGATGTGGCGGCGGGACTTGCTATCATCAAGGCATCAGGCGGACACTATCGCATGATTCCGACGGGCAAGAAGCCCTTGAACTACGACCTCTGGGCCTCGGCGCACGAGGCTTGGACGGTCTAACCTTCAGCGTAGACACTGACCGTAATTTTCTTATCAAGATTTCAACGGTATGAATATTCCCTCTATCCCTCCCCTGACGTT
>JBAXUJ010000053.1:0-8033 GCA_037129735.1 Opitutia bacterium
TGTCACCTCAATTAAATCACAAGTGCTCGGGGCGGGAGTCGAACCCGCATACCTTTCGGCGCCAGAACCTAAATCTGGTGTGTCTGCCATTCCACCACCCGAGCGACCTGTAACACAAACATTTTACTGCTCTCGGCCTTCTGGCAAGCGCTTTGCAATTTAGTCTTTTAAATTAATCGCCCCAGGCGTGATCCCATTTTCGCGTAAAGCTCTTGTTGGGTTTCGCCCGCCGCAATTAAGTCGTCTTCGAGACGAATTCGATTGGGCTCAAAGAGGGTAGCGATGAAAGATCCACCAAATCGGAAATAGCCTTTTTCGTCTCCTTTAATCACGGGAGAATTAGGAGAATAGGTTTCAACAATCGTGCCCACATTGGTAGCTCCGATTGCTACGACGGTGACGAGTCCGAAAGGCCCCGCATCAATCGAAACTCGCTGACGTTTATTTTGCCAAAGATAACTGACATCACGACGCAGTGCATAAGGGTTCACTGAAAAGAGTGATCCATTAATTAAAGTAGGCTCAGTGGGAATACCCGATACCGGAAAATGAAAACGGTGATAGTCGACCGGACAAAGGCGCGAGCATACTAACACACCATTCTTATATCGCTCAGCGAGGGACTGATCTCCGAGGAAAGAATTTATGTCAAAAGTCTGCCCCTTGGCGAAGACTCCTTTTATTTTTGAAATATCTTGAAAACCGAGATGTCTTCCGTCGGCCGGTAGAATCGCACAATCCGTTTGTTGGTCGATAGGTCGAGCTGACGCTTTTAATTTCCGATAAAAGAAATCATTAAAACTATTATAGGACTCAATAGTATCATCCGCGAATTCGGACGTATCTAATTTATAAGTTTTAATAAAAGGTGCGATGCGTTCAGCGCTGCTGGGGCGGTCCATCGCCCAGCCGTAAATTTTTGAGAATATCGATCGCTTTACCAAGGCGTGGAGGGCGACTTTGCCCAGGGGGTTGCCGTAGATTCTTTGTAACCAGGCTTCGCCGTAGACCTGTTCAGTTTCAATCTGACCAGTATGGCGATTCTTGAAGGTTATTGGGTCATTCGGCTCCATCTCTTAAGATTTGCGAAATTTTGAGTGTAAGGGAACCATTTATCTGACAAATATAGAGATACCCTCCGATGACCCGTTTGGCCCTTATATTTACCCTTTTTGTAACTGCATTGCAGGCTCAGTCGCGTCGCATCGAAAAAACCCCGGAAACAATTCAGACCGAGGTCGAAGCGGAGATTATTCGTACACGTTTGGATTTAGCCGAATCTCAACGCCGCCAGGCTAAACAAGCATCCGATCTGGAAGTCAAAAAACTCGAAGTGGAAAATCGCATCCGTCAACTTAAGAGCGATGCCGCAGGGGCGATGGATGACGCCGAAAAATCTCAGCTTAATTTAAAGACTTCGATTGCTAATGTTAAGGCAAGCTTGGCTTCAGGTGAAAAAGATGCCCGACGTGCTGAATTTGAAGCGGATGTTAAATTAGCCAGTGCGCAGGCTGCAGTTGAATACGCACGCTTGGAAAAGGTCGGAGAAATTGCCCGTTTGCAGAAAAAAGTTATCGAAACCACGAGCGGCAAAATAGAGTATCCTTTAGATCCTCTCGCCGAAGGCGTTTTGCGTATTTCCGATCGAAGAATTCCTTTTAATGGAATCGTCGATGAGACGTTGGCGAAGTTTGTTTGTGACCGCATCGCTTTTTATAATGCGTTAGATAAAAAGGCTCCAATTTTTATCGTGATCGACCGTTCTCCAGGTGGTTCGGTGATGTCCGGTTACCAAATCTTGCAGGCGATGGAATCATCCCAGGCCCCAGTTTACGTGGTGGTTAAGGGCTATGCCGCATCGATGGCCGCTATCATCACAACGATGGCTAAACAGTCCTACGTTTACCCGCAGACCGTTGTTTTACATCACCAAGCCAGCACTTCGCTTTCCGGAAATCAGACCCAGTTAGAGCAGCAATTAAAGTGGTCCAAAATTTGGTGTGAAAGAATTTTTGTAAAGGTCGCGAATAAAATGGGCATCACGGTCGATGAATTTGTCGCTAAAATGTACGCCGCTGTTTCAACGGGTGATTGGAAAGTTTTGGGAACCGAGGCGGTTAAATTAAAATGGGTTACCCATGTAGTGGATCGCATGACTGAAGAGGGCGTGAATAACACCGCCGCTGCTCCCGCTTTAGGTGAAATAAAACCCGATGGTCTCAATGGCACCACCGCTTTAAGCCCCTTAACGCCTTTTGATGTTTGGTGGATTTACGATCCTTCTACCGAATTTATTTACCGCTAATTTAAAAAAAAACAAAAACATGTCTAAACACACTCACTTGAAAATATTCAGCTTGTTGGTTGGGCCAGTTCTTTTTGCCCAAGCTACGCCCGTTAAGACTGCGAATGGCGATACGGCCAATGCACCGCTCTCAGCAGCCGCACCCCTGCCTACCACCGTAGCGCCCGGTCCAGCGATTGCACGCGATGACTTAACGCCTGAGCAGAAAGACAAAATGAAGGAAGTGGACCGTATGCGTGTGGAGAAGGCTTTGATTGATGCCCAATTGGCCCTGCAAGAAGCCAAACGCATGGAAGAGATTGCTCCACTGAATGCCGAATCAATGAAGCTATCGGCTGAGCGCTCTCTCCGTTTAGCCAAAGCGTCCGCCGAAGCCTCAGCTTTAGAAGAAGAACGCACTAAGCTCGAACGTCAGTCGGCCCTCGAACTCGCTCGTTCTAATGCTCGTTTAATCGAAAAGAATAATAAAATCCGTGAACTCGAAGCGGAAGCTAAACAATTACAATTAGAAGCCAGCAATACGGTCACTCGTTTAACGAATGAAATTAACCGTTTTCAGAAAGAAGACGAAGCGCGTAAAATTGCCGCCAATGTTAAACCGAAATATTTAAAAGACCCTTATGTGGATGGTGTTTTATACATCACCGATCGCCGTATAACTTTCAATGGTGCGGTCACTGATCAATTAGCCGACTACATTTGTCAGCGGATTAATTTTTATAACAATCAATCCAGCGAGTTTCCGATTTTCATCGTAGTCGATAATAGTCCTGGGGGTTCGGTTTCGGCTGGATACCTCATCCAAAAAGCGATGGCGGCTTCCAAGGCTCCTGTTTATGTCGTGGTGAAGGGCTTTGCGGCATCGATGACTGCGGTGATTGCGACGTGCGCAGAAAAGTCATTCTGCTATCCTAACACCATTATTCTTCATCACCAGGTTTCTAATAGCGTGAAGGGCAATATGACCGTGTTGAAGGAGCAGATTGAGTTCACCAAGTTATGGTTTGAACGCATGGCGACGCCCGTGGCGAAGAAGATGGGCATCACGCTCGACCAGTTTGTTAAGAAGATGTACGAGAACGATTCTACGGGCGACTGGCAGGCCTTCGGTGAGAAAGCTAAAGAACTTAAATGGATTGATGTCGTCGTGGATCGTATCGAAGAAACAGCCGTGCTCGACATGCTTGCACCAGTTCCTGCACCCACCACCATGTTACCGAAGTCCGCTCAATCCGAGTACTCGGGTGTTACGATTAAAGCCGATACTAATGGAAAGCCCTATTACGAGCTCCCATCTTTATCTAATCCGTTCGACGCTTGGTGGATTTATGATCCCCACGGCTTGTACCGCGCTCGCTAATTAACGAACGAGTTCAGCGGTCTTAGCGGGTGCGCTAGCTTCAGAAGTTTTATCGGCTAGGAGTTTGCTCCAGTCGTCGGCGATGCGGATAGCTTCTTGTAGTTGAATATCATAATCAGGCCAGTCCTCATCTTCGAGTGGCTCGCGAATGCGCGACTGACGTTTGGATTTATTGGTATATTCAGCGCCTTCCTTCTTTTCCTGGTCAATGGCGGCATCTAATTTTACATCCTTCGCCTTAAATGAATTTTTGGTGAATTGATTGAGCTCACCACGAACTTGTTCACGGAAGGTGAGATCATCGGTGCGTTCTTGGCGGCGCTGCTCGAGTGAGATGGATACCTCTTTGCGATTCGTGCGACTACGTGTCCACTCAATGGAGTGATTGAGGGTAGAAAACTCGGGAAGTTCAGCCTGACGTTTGGCGGATGCTTCTTTGAGAATATTAATTAAATTATCCGAGAGGGGAGCCTTTAACCATGGACCTTCATCGGGTTTAGTGAGTGAGGCTGGAATAGAATCCCAAGGAAGGGGGTGGTCTAAGTCGGATTCGGCTACAGGCAGAACCGAGAATACAGAAGGTACGATGATGTCGGCAGGTACACCTTTAAGCTGAATGGATGAGCCGCTGGGTGCATACCATTTTTGGATAGTCACTTTAACCGCGGACTTAATATCAAGATCCTTAAATACTCGATTAAGTTCAATGATACTTTGGACTGATCCTTTTCCATGTGTGGTGGTATCGCCTACCACGAGAGCGCGGTGGTGATCTTTCATGGCTCCACAGAAAATTTCAGAGGCGGAAGCAGAAAGTTTCGAGGTGAGAACAATGAGTGGACCGTCCCAGGCAACCATCGGATTTTCATCACGGTAATTGTCAATGCGTCCTTGGCTGTCGCGGACTTGGAGAATGGAGCCAGTAGGAATAAATAATCCTGAAAGGTCTACGGCTTCGTTTAAAAGTCCGCCGCCATTTTTACGTAAGTCTAGGATGAGCGCGCGGATGCCCATGGCCTTGAGTTTGATGATTAATTGTTCGACGTCTTTGGTCGGGCTGGAGCCTGAGCCATCGGGATTTTTTCCGTAGAAGGCAGGGAGTTCAATCACTCCGAGGTTACCGTTCTGACCTTCGAAGTAACGTGCAGAGGCCATTTGATTAACCAACTTAATTTGATCGCGAAGGAGGCTAATGGTTTTTCGACCGCTACCATCGCCCGATTCTACTAAAAGTTTAACCACGGTATTTTGTTTTCCGCGAATTCGATTAATCGTTTTCTGCAGGCGTAGTCCGACGATGTCATCCATCTCGCCGTCTTTACCTTGTCCGACGGCAATAATTTTGTCTCCCGACTTAGCTTTACCAGAAAGGAAGAGCGGGCCGCCGGGTAAGATTTCTTTGATGGTACAATAGCCGTCTTCATCGGCGAGCGTAGCGCCGATTCCGCAGAGCGAATTGCGCATCCCAATTTCAAATTCTTCGAGCGATTGCTGAGAAAAGAAAATGGAATGTGGGTCGTACTGTGTAGAATAAGAATTGAGAAACAGTTCTTCAACTTCTTGGGGGTCGAAACTTAAATAGACTTTAATTTTTTCGTAGCGCTTTTTCAAACGAACCACGGCTTCTTTAATTTTCTCGGGAGTAACTTCGGGCGCTTTGGTTTCGTGGGTAGGCTTTTGTTTAGGCTCATTGCGGTTATTATTCGATGTACGATCATCGCCTAATAATTCGCTCAGAATATCTAATCTTAAACGACGACTCCATAAGTCGTCCGCTTCTTTGCTGTCGCCTGGCCAATTGCCTTTTTTTCGGTCGGTAGGGAAGAAGCCGGATTGGGTTAAATCAATTTTCTGGTTTAAGGATGCGATGGAGCTCGCCGTACGCTCTTCTACGTGTTGGCGAAATGCTTGATAAATTTCAAAGGCGGGGGTGAGATTTCCGCGGGTTAAGTATAAATCTAAACTGCGTCCGTAACGACTGACAAATTCATCTACTTCTGCTTGCGTGAAGTACATTTTAGCAGGATCCAGATTTTCGCAGTAGGTAATAATGACTTCCTTGGTATCTACTTCAGGCATTTGTTTTTTGCTGATGTGTAGGCGCTCTAATAGGGCGACGGTAGCCCGTGTTTCATTTTGCATTAACTCCGTCGTCGTGAATTTTTCCGTTTCGCCGTAACTTAACTGAAACGCGAAAACAAAAAGTAGAAAGCTGCGAAGGTACATGGAAATTTTATTTCAGTTGATCGCTGAGTTCGCTGAGTCTGCGTTTTTCGGACTCCGTGAGCGAGCCGAAACCCTTGACGGAAATTTTATCGAGTAAGACGTCTAATTCCGCACGGACTTGGCTATTTTTTAGGCCATTTTTTGCCTGAATAGACGTGGAGCTATCATTATCGAAAGGGTTGCCCATTGAATGTATAGCGCCACTGCCTGACCGATTTGTTTGATTTTGATATTTCCACATTAGCCAACCAAACAAGAAACCACCGAGGTGAGCAGAGTGTGCAAGGCTCGTGCCCATCGCCCAGTCGAGTACCGGCCTCCAATGCGTCCATGCATGGCGCCCTGGTAATTCAGAAAAGCCCCAACCGAGAACCGTGATGGCCAGGAGAATAATTAAGAGCCACCGGGCTTTTATATTAACCGGAATAAAAAAGAAAAGTAACAGGGTGATGACTTGTTCTAGTCGATCCATCAGCGCGACAACCATGAGTGCATAGACACCTCCCGAGATTCCGATTAAGACATGGTTTTCTGAACGCGTTCCGCTCACGCCTGTTAGCCACCAGCAAAGTGCACCGAGGATAATTCCGCCGCTCAGTGTTTGGTAGAATACTTTTTCACCATAATAATCTTCGACGGATTTACCCAACCACCAAAGCCCTAATGCGTTACCGAGCAGATGCCAAAATCCATAATGAATAAATGCGTAGGTGAACCACTGCCAAGGTGCAGAATTAATTTCAGGCAGGATGGCCCAGGAGGTTAAGTCCGTATGGGTGGAGTCTTGTACTAGCCCAACCAGATAGAAGCCTACAATAAGGCATAAAACGATGACAGAACCCGATATCCCTGAGCGAAAGGGAATCGTGTTTTGCATATAGGCTCGATCGCCGACGCCCATGAATCTGTAGCTTAGAGTTTTTTAACTATCGCATCCGCTAAACCATATTCAATGGCTTCTTCGGCGGTCATGTAAAAATCTCGATCGGTATCTTTAACTACTTTTTCAAGTTTTTGTCCCGATGCCTTGGCTAGAATTTCATTCAGTTCAGCGCGCAGGCGTTCCATCTCGAGTGCTTGAATATGGATATCCACCGCAGGGGCTTGAATGCGACCCATGATGAGCGGCTGGTGAATCATCACGCGGGCGTGAGGGAAGACGAGTCGGCCACCTTTTTGTTTAGGCGCTTGAAGTAAAATCGATCCCATTGAAGCAGCCATACCGGTGACAACTACTTTAACGGGTGAGGTGATTAAGCGAATGGTGTCATAGACGGCCATACCTGCGGTGATCGAAC
Source organism: Opitutia bacterium (assembly GCA_037129735.1). Classification (GTDB taxonomy): domain Bacteria; phylum Verrucomicrobiota; class Verrucomicrobiia; order Opitutales; family UBA953; genus UBA953. Next base: position 7,190 of record JBAXUJ010000053.1, read on the forward strand.
CACCGGGAGTATTGATATAAAAAGTAATCTCTTTACCTGGATCGGAAGTTTCGAGGTAGAGAAGTTTTTCTACGATGTCTTTAGCGGAGGCGTCATCGACGGCACCCCAGAGAAAAAGTTTACGCTGCTCGAGGAATTTTTTCTGGATGAGCATAGCGCTCGGTGAGGCTTCTTTAGGAGCCTCAGGGGTTTTCTCTTCGTCTTCGTCGTCGTTAGCCATATGACCCTTAAACTTGAGTAAAAGACGGGCGGTGGCAAGCATCGCTCGGCTAATTTATTAAAATTGTGAACGACCCATCCTTGCACCTATTTATAAGAAAGCTTAATTTCCATTCGTGTTAGCAATTAATATACAAGATTTGCATTACCAAATTGGTTCACACCCAATATTAAACGGAGTTAATCTCCAAGTTGAGTCAGGCTCCTTGTATTGCCTCGTGGGTCCCTCGGGTAGTGGTAAAACGACCTTATTAAAAATATTAGCAGGATTGATCGAAGGCCATACGGGGTCCGTAAAATTAGAGGGTAAAAATTTAAATGAGAAACCTGCCACGGCCCGTGCGACCGCCATGGTTTTTCAAAACTACGCACTCTTTCCTCATTTAACCGTATGGGAAAATGTAGCGCTGGATTTAAGTGATTCAGGACTGTCTCCGATCGAAGTAAAAGAACGCGCCTACCACGCACTACATTCGGTGGATGCTAAATCATGGGCCTTGCGTCGTCCCTCCGAACTTTCAGGCGGTCAGCAACAACGTATCGCCCTCGCGCGTGCGCTCATGTCTAACCCTAAGTTATTATTACTCGATGAACCGTTCAGCAACTTGGATACCGCCGGTCGCAT
>JBAXUJ010000054.1:0-7693 GCA_037129735.1 Opitutia bacterium
AATATCGACGTCAACGAACCCGCTGGAGAATTATCAGTCAGCCAACAGCAGATTGTCGAAATTGCCCGCGCTTTATCCATGGGCTGTAAAATCATCGTGTTCGATGAACCTACCAGTTCTTTAGCACAGGCCGATGTAGAACGCTTATTCGATTTAATTGATACGTTAGCGAAACGCGGACTGAGTATTATTTATATTTCACACTTCCTTGAGGAGGTTCGACGTCTGACCACTCGACTCACCATTCTGCGTGATGGTGCATCCGTGGCCGTGCACGAAACAAAGTCGATTGATGATGCAAAAATTGTCGCCGAAATGGTCGGCCGTGAAGTCAAAGACCTTTACCCCCGTAGCCAACGAACCATCGGTCCGGTTTTATTAGAGGCAACCGTTCCTGGCACTGGCAAACTTACCTTACGTCGCGGTGAAGTAGTCGGACTTTGCGGATTAGTGGGAGCCGGTCGTACCGAATTCTTACGAGCTATCTTTGGTCTCGATACCATCGAGGGAAAAAATGTTTTGGTTAACGGCACACAAAAAACTTCTGACCCTCGCAGTAACTGGCAGGCCCACTTAGGATTTGTAAGTGAAAATCGCAAAGAGGAAGGACTCGCCCTTGATTTAAGTATCGGTGACAACGTCTGCCTCCCTGCTCTTTCTAAACTAGGTAAAATCGGTTTTATCTCACCCAGTCAGCGAAGCCTACATACGGCGCGTTGGATTTCTGATTTCGGTATTCGCTGCCAAGGGCCCGACCAACCGATTGGAAATCTTTCCGGCGGTAATCAACAAAAAGCAGCGATTGCACGATTACTCGAAGCCGACTGTGACATTCTTTTACTCGACGAACCTACTCGCGGTATCGACATTGCTGCGAAAGCTAAAATTTACGAAGTCATTAATCGTCTCGTCACAGATCCTAAAAATCCAAAAGCCGTTTTAATGGTCAGCAGCTACTTGCCGGAACTTCTCGGTGTCTGTGATCGCATCGCTACCGTCTGTCGCGGCGAATTAAGCGAAGCCGTCCCCGTTTCAGAAACTAATTCTGAAAAACTCATGCGCGCTGCTACCGGAAACTAATATTTATTTTATGAGCAACTCCACCTCTACGAAAAAAATTCTCAACTCACTGGGGACGTTTATCGCACTCGTCGCTATCTGGGGTTTATTTTTCGGCCTCGGTAATCGCGCCATTGGCTCGGCCGAAGGTATCGAATCCATCGTTCAACAAACCGTGGTGATTGGTATCGCTGCGATTGGTATGACCTTCATTATTATCTCTGCCGGGATTGATTTATCGATTGGTTCAGCCATCGCCCTCTGCTCCGTCGTAGGTGCTAAACTAGCCGTCGCCGGAACTAACCCTTTCGTCACGGTGAGCGTCACATTAATCAGCGGACTGCTGATTGGTTTATTCATCGGACTCCTTGTTGTTCGTGCAAAACTCATTCCTTTCATCACCACTCTCGGAACTCTACTTATTCTGCGCGGACTGGCCTTGGCCTTGGCCAACTCACAACCTATCAACGCACAAGATGCCAACTGGTTAAGATTTTGGCTCAACAGTCTACCCGATGATATGAAATTCTTAATCATCCCTCCAGGTGGTTGGTTGATGATTGCACTCGCACTCGTCGCGACCGGAGTTTTACGTTTCACTGTATTTGGCCGACATGTTTTCGCCGTCGGATCTAATGAAAATACTGCGCGCCTCTGTGGTGTCGCCGTCGACCGCACCAAAATTTTTGTCTACATGATTGGCGGTGCCTTCGCTGCCCTTTCCGGCCTGATGCTCGTCTCTTACCAAGGTCAAGGCGACCCCACGGGTGCAACGGGCTACGAGCTCGATATCATCGCCGCGGTGGTCATTGGCGGTGCGAGTCTCAATGGTGGTATCGGTTCGATTTTCGGCTCACTCATCGGTGCATTAATCATTACCGTCATTCGTACAGGTTGTACTTTAAACGGCATCAGCGAAAGCACGACACGCATCATCACTGGTGCGATTATCGTGACTGCTGTGGCGATTGATCGACTCCGCCAGCGCTCGAATTAATTTCTGCTTACCCAACAATCGGGCTCAGAACAGTTGCCCATTTTGGCGTCCGTAAGTCGGGTGGTCTTTCCTGACTTCGTATCGACGATGACTAAAAATGATGTGGTCTTCGTCGCTTGAGTAGCGACTACGTGACGTCCATCTGCACACCACGAGGCGTGAGATAAATTTAAAGGTGACGTCGTTGGCACTGCAACAATTTCACCCTTGGCGATATCAGCCACCGCGAGTCCGAGACGACCCGACTGAAAAGTGAAAATGATTTGGGCAGGATCTTTAGGATTCCAGCGCGGCTCGGTGCAATAGCTGTAACCTGTTGATAAGCGTGAGAGTGAACCACCCGAAGCCGAAGACACGTAAATGCCGGGGCGACCCAAGGGACCGCTCGTAAGAACGATTTTAGAACCATCAGGCGACCACGAGGGATCCGCATCGACATCCGCGGTGGCAATCACTCGACGTGGCCCTTCACCCGCGCCTCCAGCCACGTAGATATCCATAGAACCCTTATTCGATGAGGCAAAAGCGATGCGTCCATCGGGTCCGCAACTCGCACCACCCAACGCACCGCGCACATCGGTAATTACTTTTTGTAAATCTCCAGCACCCTTCGTCGTAAAAATTTCTGGGAAGCCCGTGCGCATCGATGATACGAAATAAATTTTTCCGGCATCGGCCGACCAGCGAGGCGAAATAGAAGTATTTTTAAAATCGGTGATCCGACGGATACGTGAATAAATTAAATTCGTCGTGTAAATTTCGGAGTGACCCGAGAATGAAGAAACAAAAGCGATTTTGGTTCCAGCATACATGGGCTTCAACTGCCAAGCGCGACCCAGACCCACAATAGCTGCGTCTGCGACCTTCAGTGCTAAATCCTCTTCATCGCGTGCCTCGACGGTGTCTTGAAAATTAAAGCGCGCATTATCACAAGCTACTGCTGCGGTAAGAGCCGTGCGACCAATATTTAATTTTATCGATGAACCATTGCGTACACTAAACGCACCATGGGCATTCAGTGCAGCGCGTACCATCGCACCTAAAGTGGGATCATCACAATTAATAGAAATAGGAATTACGCCCGACTGCACCGTCGCTTCAATGTTGTCGTTAATCACCACACGCTCTTCGGCCCGCATTCCGGTGCTCAACAGGACTGCCACAAAGATGAAAATGACGTTTATTGACTTCATGGATGAAATTTAAGTTTTCGTAGTTTGACCTAAACTAGGGCGGGAGTTCAATCCTGCTCATGCCCATTGATAAGGAAACTATAGAAAAAGCCCTTGGCCAGGTCCGCTACCCCGGATTCAGCCGAGACATCCTTTCGTTTGGTCTATTACGCGGAATCGAAGTCACCCCCGACGGTAAAGTCACCGTCGGCCTTGCGGTCACCACCGCCGACCCCGAGATTCCCAAGAAGCTTTATAATGATATAGAAGCGGTCTTGAAAGCCGCAGGCGTGAAGGACCCCGAGATTGCCATCACCGTTACCGTCCCAAAAAACGCCCCAGCAGCCAGCGCAACCAGTGCCGACAATAAATTACCTCTCGATGCGGGAGTTAAGAACGTAAAGTACATCGTCGCCGTAGCCAGCGGTAAGGGCGGCGTCGGGAAATCTACTTTCGCCGTCAACCTCGCCTGTGCCCTCGCGCGCAGTCTCACGGATAAAGGTCAGCCGGGTCGCGTAGGCTTGATGGATTGCGATATCTACGGTCCTTCCGTGCCCCTCATGATCGGCGTGAATACCCGACCTGAAATGGAGGGCGAAGTTTTAATCCCACTCGAAAATTTCGGCGTTAAAATTATGTCAATGGGACTTCTTATCGATGCTGATGCACCCGTCGTTTGGCGCGGTCCGATGATCATGAAAACGATTTCGCAATTCGCTTCGAATGTTCGTTGGGGTGACTGTGAAATTTTATTGATCGACCTTCCTCCGGGCACGGGCGACGCACAATTATCGATCGCTCAATCCATGGCACTGAGTGGAGCTATCATTGTCACCACACCTCAGACTGCCGCTGTTTCGGTTGCCCTTCGCGGTGCGGCCATGTTTGCGAAAGTAGGCATCCCTATTATCGGCGTCGCCGAAAACATGAGTTACCTCGAAGACTCCAACGGAACCCGCCAATATCCATTCGGCCAAGGGGGCGGACTTAAGGTGGCAACAACACTTGATACGGAATTATTAGGCGAAGTACCTTTAGATGCCGCGGTGCGACAAGGGGGCGATTTAGGCATCCCCATCGTCATCAGTCACCCCGACAGCAATGCTGCGAGAGTATTTAAGTCAGTTGCACTCACTATTATGCATAAATTAGGGCAAATTTCACAGTAAATACCCTATCCCGTTCTTGCCAATTCGCCTAAAATAATTTTATTGAGAGTAAGAATGCACGAACTGCAAAAAGGCCAACCTGAGGGTGAAAGTTTTGCGGGTCGTTCGTCGCTGTATGCTCAGTGGCTGGCCGAAAGAGACGAAATCCTACGTCACAAGTGGATCGAGTCTGAAAAAGCCGGCAAAGATATCGGCTTCGAAAAAGCCCTTTTAGATTGGACGCGTAATCATCGCGCCCGCTGGCGTAGCGAACGCCGGGTACAACAATCCGCCTAATTTAATATTTAAAATAAAAAGGCCGAAATCAGTGAAGACTTCGGCCTTTTTAATCGAAGGGTTAATTAAGATTAACCTTTGATTTCTTTATGGAGAGTGTGGCGGCGGAGCGAAGGATTGTACTTCTTGAGCTCTACCTTCTCTTGGGAAAGTTTCTTATTACGGGTAGTCATGTAACGGGAAGGGCGTTTGCCTTCTTTACGTGCTTCAGTGCATTCAATGATGATGGTTTCGCGAGCCATGGTTTGGTTTGGGTTTGAGGGTTAAGACTTGGGGGCGGAATGGAGGTTGGGCAAGCCCGAAAAACAAGCAGGGCGACCGGTGGGGTCGCCCTGTGCTTAAAGGCCCTAGAAATAAGCAAAAGCTTACTTCTTGTGACGCATGTCTTTCGAACGTTTACGGCGTTTATGCTTATTCATTTTTAAACGACGCTTTTTCTTGAGGCTTCCCATAGTGTGTTGTTGGACCCCATCTAGGCAACAGGTCGAGGGACAGTAAAGCCGAAACTCTATAAAATTTCAGTTTCGCGAATCCAAACCCCCGCACCCCAACAGCGCTCTAAAATGACTCGAACGGCCTGGGGATCGAACTTGGTAGGACAAAACGCAAAGCACGCACTCCCACTCCCAGTCATTCTAAAATTGATTCCCGTTGCCCGAGCGACCTCAGCCAGTGCCACTGGAAGAGCCAAATATTTATTAAAAACAACCGGCTCTAAAGTATTCCCAAAAAGCGAAGGATCGGATGCCGGTTGATTCATCCAATCTTGGAGTTTTTGTTTCGCGACTGACTTCGAATCGTAAGCCTTACTTTTTGCCAACAGCGCATAAGCATCCTGCGTCGCTACACCAAAGGGCGGTTTTACAATAATCACGCGGCGACCTTTTAAAGCCGATGCAACTTGCGGAGAAATACTTTCTAAAATTTCACCGCGCCCACTCATAATCGCCGTGGTCGACTTTATAAAAAAAGGACAATCGGATCCCACTTTCGCAGCTAACTTCAAAAGAACCTCTTCACCAAGCGGAGATGGATTCGCGCGATCCAATAGACGCAGAGCGGCGGCAGCGTCAGAACTTCCGCCACCCAACCCTGCCCCACTGGGAATTACTTTTTGGAGATTAAATTCTCCCACCACTGTATCGGGACGATGTGCCTGATAAACTTCTGCGGCTTTCAAAACCAGATTAGTATTATCTTTAGGAATCGTGGCATCATCACATAAAAGGCTCCATTTCATTGCCTTTTTAAACTCTAAGCGATCGGCCAATTTAATCGAAGCTACTAAACTAAGAAGTTCATGAAATCCGTCCTCACGCTTACCTGTAACTGCGAGTGAGAGATTTAATTTAGCTGGAGCGATTTCGAAAATCACAAAATTAGGCGCGAGGGTGAGCCTTACGATGAACTTCTTTTAATTTGTTCACCGATAAGTGTGTGTAAATTTGCGTGGTAGAAAGTGAGGCGTGACCGAGTTGCTCTTGAACTAAACGTAAATCCGCTCCGTTGGATAATAAGTGCGTTGCGCAAGCGTGACGGAGTTTATGCGGAGTCAAATCCGCTGGTAATCCAGCAGCTGCTAATTTTTTCTTTAGCATCAGCTGTACTGCACGTGGATGCATGGGACCGCCCCGTGGGGCTAATAATAAAGGCTCACCACGTTTAGTTGAGGTGCGTAGACTTAAATATTTTTTTACGGCTTCGACCGCAGACTCACCCACGGGCACCACTCGTTCCTTCGAGCCTTTACCTAAAATACGAACGAGCCCGGTGCTCAAATCTAAGTCGCCATATTTAATACTGCAAAGTTCTGCGACCCGTAAACCTCCGCCGTAGAGTAATTCTAAAACAGCTTGATCGCGTGCCTGAACTTCTGGTGATTCCTTTTCGCCGGAGGGAGATTCTAACAAATCCGTGGTTTGATTTTCGGTTAAAAATTTGGGTAAAGACCTAGGTAATTTAGGTAAAACTAGGCCCGCGGCGGGAGTGGAATGAATGCCTCCACGCTCCCGTAAATCAGCCAAAAATGCACGGATGGCGGAAACCTGATTATGCACCGAACTGCGATTGTGTGAGGACTGACGTTCAATCACGAAGTCTCTTAAATTTCGTGCAGTCAGCTTCGACCAATCGCCATCCCATCCGCCGTTGCTCTTCATCCAAAGTGCAAAGCCCTTTAACGAACGACCATAAGTTAAACACGTGCGTGCGGCCAATCGACGGCCTGCAAGTTGTCGGCTCAAATAATCTAAGACTTGCTCTGAACCGGGCCAGTGAGCGGGTTCCCCGTCATCACTCTGGACGGGACGTCGCTTCACGCTTGAGGTTTTTTCCCGTGTTCGGCGCGAACAGAAATCGCAATACCACCGCGCACTTCAAAAGCACCTGTGACCTGACACCACACTGGATCCAAAGCTGCTACGAGATCGTCTAAAATTTTATTGGTGAGGTGTTCATGAAACACACCTTGTTGACGATAACTCCAAAAATATAATTTGAGTGACTTGGATTCTACGATTCTTGGACCAGGAATATACTGAATCGAAATCTTCGCGAAGTCAGGCTGACCGGTCGCTGGACAGAGACAGGTGAACTCACTCGTCGAAAGTTCGACCACGTAATGTCTTCCCAAATTACGATTAGGAAAAGTCTCTAACGTTTGTTGAGGTTTGTTTTGGGTATTCCCGAGGTGGGATAGCCCTTTTAGGTCTTGAGGCTCAGTTGCCATGAGAGATAGGCAACCAAACCGCATCAAAAGGACAAGCGGAGAAGCAATAATTGAGTAGATTCGCCGTTAAACCTGCTTGCCACTGGGTGTTGGCACGCTTGCCTTAAAACCACTCTGCGTGCATGGAAACTAGGCCTATTGCTATCCTCGGGGCCACTGGCTCAATCGGAACAACTACCCTCGCAGTAGTTCGTGCCCATCCGACCCTTCTATCGGTAGCTGGACTCGCCGCACATTCTCGTTGGCGCGAACTGATTGCACCGGTCAAAGAATTTAATGTTAAGACGATTGC
>JBAXUJ010000055.1:0-7664 GCA_037129735.1 Opitutia bacterium
AAAAATCGTTTAGCGAATGACATGCTCCTTAAGCTTCGCGTTTACGCTGGCGATAAGCACGATCAAGCTGCTTCGAACCCAGTTCCATTCCCATCCTTTCCTAAGGTCTAATTTTTAATATTACTCAATGAGCGCCACTAAGTCATCCGCCATCACTGCCGTCGGCCGTCGCAAGACCGCTTCGGCTCGTATCCGTCTTTCCCGCGGAACTGGAACCATTTCCATCAACGGAAAACCTGTTGAAGAATATCTTTACACTGAAGCCCTCGTTAAAGCGGCCACTGCTCCATTGCGAACAGCGGGTCTCGAAGGCCAAGTAGACGTTTCGGTTAATGTTATTGGCGGAGGCCCTAACGGCCAAGCTGGTGCCATTTCCCACGGATTAGCTCGCGCCCTCCAAAAGATGGATGCGACTCTTCGTGCTCCACTTAAGAAAGAAGGCCTCCTTACCCGCGATGGTCGTATGCGCGAACGTAAGAAGCCCGGTCAGCCAGGCGCCCGTAAGCGCTTCCAGTTCTCGAAGCGCTAAACCGCCTCGAAAAAGGAAGAAAAAAGGCCCCGGCACCCCGGGGCCTTTTTGTTGGCGAGTTTTTCTATGTCCAAACGACCAATCCTCCCTTAACACTTTATCAATCACACCATGTCTCAATCACTGATCCAAGTCGGCATCGTTGGCGCCTCTGGCTACACAGGCGAAGAGCTCGTTGGTATCCTCGCCCAACACCCCAACGTCGAACTCGCGATGGTTTGCTCGCGGTCCCTCGCTGGAAAAAAAGTGGTGGATGAACTGCCTAGACTGCGGGGTCGGGTAAATGCGAATTTAGTTTTCTCCGCATCCTCACCGCAAGAGTGTGCCGCCTCTGCGGTCGGCGTTTGGTTTTTAGCTCTCCCTCACGGTGTCGCTGCGGAATACGCCCAGCCTCTCGTGGCTGCAGGAAAAAAAGTCCTCGATCTCTCGGCCGATTTTCGGCTCAAAGATTTACAGATTTATAAAAAATATTACGGCCACGATCATCCTGCGCCACAACTCACCGCACAGGCAAAGTATGTGATTCCAGAATTACAACTCGATGACGCTTGGAAGAAAATTTCGCTCGTCGCTTGCCCTGGTTGTTACCCGACCAGCATTCAAATCCCCGTTATCCCTTTATTACGGGCTGGTTTAATTAAGCCTGAACCCGGTCGGTGTGTTATTAATTCCTACAGCGGCGTATCGGGAGCAGGTAAAAAAGCCGATGTAAATTACCTTTTCTGTGAACGGGATGGATCCATGAAAGCCTACGGTCTTCCTAATCATAGACACATTGCTGAAATCGAAGAGCAACTCAGCGGAGCGGCTGGTAAAGTTGTCGTCGTACAATTTAATCCCCACCTCGCTCCGATGCATCGGGGTATTTCGACCACGATTGTTGTTCCTGCAAACGGAGCTACCGTCGCCCAAGTCGAAAACTGCTGGCAAAAAGCTTTTGCGGATAAGCCATTCATTTCGATTTTAAAATCGGGTGATTTTCCTGACACCGCTCACGTGGCTCACTCCAATCAAATCGAGATTTCCGTGGTCGCTGACGAACGGACCGGTAATTTAATTATCACTTCAGTCATCGATAACTTATTGAAAGGTGCAGGCGGTCAGGCCGTACAAATTCTTAATCTGATGATGGGCTGGAATGAAACCACCGGCTTACGTTAATTTATAATACCACTATGGCTATTGATTTTATTGATGATTCAGCAGGTCTGTCCGACGTCCCCGGCTTCCGGGTCGGCGCAGCAGGGTGCGATATTAGAAATAAGAATTTGGATCGACTCGATCTCTGTTTGATCGTCGCCGACCAACCTTGCCATGCCGCAGGCGTATTTACGACGAACGACGTCAAAGCCGCACCTGTCCGGTATTCACAAAATATTTTACTCCTATCCAAAGGAAAAATTAGAGGAGTCGTAGCCAATAGCGGAAACGCTAATGCCTGTACTTCTGTGCAAGGTGATGCGGATGCTCAAGTGATGGCGGAACTTTCGGCCAAAGCGGTGGGCACACCTAGTGAAGCTTTCCTCGTTTGTTCAACGGGAAGAATTGGCGAGTTGTTACCGATGTCCAAGGTCACTCAAGGTATAACTACCGCGAGTAAGAATTTATCGAATAAAGCGACGGAAGGTCGGAGAGCCGCGGAATCGATTTTAACCTCTGATACCAGACCTAAAACAGCGACAGCTTCTTTTACCTGGCAGGGTAAAAAAGTGACGATAGCAGGGTTTGCTAAAGGTGCGGGTATGATTGAGCCGAACATGGCGACGATGTTGGCGTTTGTGGCTACGGATGCTGATGTGAATCCCGTCTATCTCAAAAAATCTTTATTATCTGCTACCCAACAATCGTTCAATTGTGTGAGCGTTGATGGTGACATGTCGACCAATGACACGGTGATTCTGATGGCCTCATGTGTTTCCAAAGTAGTCGTTGATGAAAAGGCTGATGCTGATTTACAAAAACTTTTCCAAGAAGCGTTAGACAAAATCTGTTTTGCTTTAGCAGAAAAGATTGTCGGCGATGGCGAAAAAATTACCAAAGTCGTTTCGGTCGAAATTCAAGGTGCGCGTACGCGTGAAGACGCCGAAAAAATTGCGCGGGCCATCGGCAACTCCTTGCTCGTTAAATCTTCCTGGTTTGGCGAGGACCCTAACTGGGGACGTTTGGCTGATGCTGCTGGCTATGCTCGGACGGGTTTAGACGAAGCTAAATTAGATATCCATTACAACGACGTCCCCGCTGTCGTGGGTGGTCGTCCCATTCCTGAAAATAAGCCTCAGTGGAAGGAAGTTGTAAAAGCTCGGCAGTTTAAGGTCAGAATCAACCTGAACCTCGGTTCGGCTCATTTCCGTTTACTAGCGTCGGATCTCACCGACGGATATGTGAACTACAACAAGAGCGAGTAAGATTATTTTCCAATTGCCCGTTGGCTTTCCACCCTCACTTTTAAATCTGTCCGATGAGTACGCCTGCTGTACATAAAGCTGAAGTTCTTCTTGAAGCGCTTCCTTATATCCAAAAATTCCGTGGTTCCACCTTCGTGGTTAAATACGGCGGAAGTTTTATGGATGATCCTAATCCTGAGGGCAGAGACAGGGTCGCTACCGACATTGCATTTCTCGCCGCCGTCGGCATTCAAGTCGTCGTCGTTCACGGCGGAGGTAAGGCCATTACTCGGGCTATGGAAACGGCCGGAATAAAATCCGAGTTCCGTGGGGGCATGCGGGTGACCGATGCTGCGACTGTAAAAATTGTCGAAGATACTTTAAACAAAGAAATCAACGGACAGATATGTGATTCATTGCGGAGTCGGGGTGCCAATCCTCTTGGCATGCCAGGAAATCACGTGAACTTGTGCGAAAAACTTTTAAGTGCGGACGAAGCTGGCAACCCCATCGATCTAGGTTTCGTGGGTGATATTAAATTCGTAAAAGCAAAATTAATTAAAAAAGCTTTAGCGGATGGATTTCTCCCCGTGGTTTCACCGATTGCCTTGGATGGTGATGACCAACCTTATAATACCAATGCAGATGTTGCTGCTGCCGCGATTGCTAATTCATTGCGGGCTAGAAGGCTCATTTTTATGAGCGATGTGCCAGGTTTATTGGCTGATCCAAAAGACCCATCGACATTAATCGCCACCTTAAAGGTTGGCGAAGTGGATGAGCTGAAAAAGAAGGGCGTAATTGCCGGTGGCATGATTCCCAAAGTAGACAGCGCAGTGAAGGCGTTAAAAGAAGGAGTACGGAGAGTTCACTTTATTGATGGTCGGGTTCCTCATTCTTTACTCTTAGAAGTCTTTACCGATAAGGGTATCGGCACGGAGATTGTTCACTGATAATGTCGCACGACTCTACTCATTCGACCGACGAGTCTGCCAAACTCTACACCCAATTTTTGGCTAAAAATTATTCTTCACCAGCGATTACTCTAGTGAAGGGTAAAGGCACGCGTGTTTGGGATGCACAAGGAAAAGCCTACCTAGATTTCGCATCAGGAATCGCCGTCAACGCTGTAGGCCACTGTCATCCTGTGATGGTTAAAAAAATCAGCGAACAGGCTGCTCAATTAATTCACGTCAGTAATCTCTACCGGAACGAGCCTCAAGGTAAGTTGGCGGAGTCTCTTGTGAAATATTGCGGACCTGGAAGATTGTTATTTTGTAACAGTGGCGCCGAAGCTAACGAAGCACTTTTAAAACTCGCAAGACTTCACGGTAAGAAAAAATCGGGCGTTGAAGGTAAATGCATTGGTGTTGTCGTCGCCGAGAAAGCTTTCCACGGACGGACCTTTGGTGGCATGTCTGCTACTCCTCAGGAAAAAATCCAATCGGGCTTTAGACCATTATTATCAGGCTTTTCTGCGGCTCCGCTCAATGATATCGCCGCATGGGATAAAGCCATTAGCGCCACCGATACCGCCGCAGTGTTATTAGAAACCATTCAAGGGGAGGGTGGTGTTTTTCCAGCGGATCCTGTTTTCTTACAACAACTGCAAAAGATTTGTCGGGAAAGAAATGTCTTATTACTCATTGATGAAATTCAGTGTGGTATTGGTCGAACCGGTAAATTCTTTGCCTATGAATTCTCAGGGATTAAGCCTGATGCGATTGCGATGGCGAAGGGTCTCGGTGGAGGATTTCCGATTGGCGCTATTTGGATGGCTCCACCGCATGACGAACTTTTTCAGCCAGGCTCACATGGTACAACCTTTGGTGGTGGCGCTTTAGCTGCGGCCGCCGCACTGGCTGTGATCGAAATTATCGAAAGCGAGAAACTCGTTGCTCAGGTGGCCGCTCAGTCTCCTGCGTGGCATGAAGCTCTGAAAAAATTAGCCCAAAAATATCCAGCGATCATCAAAGAAATTCGGGGTACAGGATATATGGTGGGTGTGGCTATGAATATTGACCCTCTTCCCGTCGTTGCCGCTTTACGTGAAGCCGGACTCTTGGCTGTACCTGCCAGCGGAATTGCGATTCGGTTATTGCCTCCATTGAATGCGACTGTTGCTGAGTTAAATGAGGCTGTGGAAATTTTTGATAAGGTATTAAGTGCGTGGAAAGTAGCATAAAATCACTATTCCAGCACATTTTCGCCTGTCCAAAATCGTTTCGCTAGATAATTTAAACACCTTCTCTCATGCGTCACTTCCTCAAAGAGACCGATTTAAGTTTGGCTGAAATCCAATCGATTTTTGCTCAGACTACTTTGTTGAAATCGCAAAGAGGTCAGGCGAAATCTCAGGATCTCGCCCAGCAGTCCTGGGGTTTACTTTTTTTTAAGAAGAGCACCCGGACTCGGGTTTCTTTTCAGGTCGGCGTTCATGAACTCGGCGGACAGCCTGTCATGCTCAATGCCGATGACATGCAAATCTCGCGCGGTGAAACGGTGGCGGATACTGCGAAAGTTTTATCACGCTATCTCCACGGCATGGTTATTCGGTGCCATGAACACAAACTCTTAGAAGATTTTGCACAAAGCGGAACAATGCCCGTCGTGAATGCATTATCGGATTTCCTGCACCCTTGTCAGTTTATGACTGACATGTTCACGCTCGCCGAACGTTGGTCGAAAGGAAAACCAGAAAGTTTTGCGAGTTCACTCAAAGGACGTAAGGTCGCCTTCTTGGGTGATACGGCCTGCAACATGGCGAACTCATTTATTTTAGGTGGCGCTGCCCTTGGTGTGGAAATCGCTTTAGCAGGTCCAGCCGGCTACGAGCCCACCGCAGCCATCAAACAGCAGCTGAAAAAAGATGGACTGAAGGAAACCTTTACTTTCACGACTGATGCTGCGGCAGCGGTTAAGGGTGCGGACATGGTTTATACCGATGTTTGGGTGAGTATGGGTATGGAGGCTGAAAAAGCCGAAAGACTTAAAACCATGCAGCCTTATCAAGTGAATTCCAAGCTGATGGCATTGGCTAAACCTGACGCGTACTTCATGCACTGCTTGCCAGCTCACCCGGGCGAAGAAGTAACCGCTGAGGTTTTATCCAGCCCGCAAAGTATTATTTTTGACCAAGCTGAAAATCGTCTCCACGTACAAAAAGCGATTCTCGCCCATTTAACCCGTCACCGCTAATTTACTATTTAAAATACCATGAGTAAGAAAAAGAAAATCGTCCTCGCCTATTCGGGCGGACTCGACACCTCCGTTCTCCTATCTTGGATTAAGGATAAGCATAATGCTGAGATGATCGCATTTTGCGCCGACATTGGCCAAGAAGATGAATTGAAAGGCTTGAAGCAAAAAGCACTCAAGACCGGTGCGTCCAAACTTTATATCGATGACCTCCAAGAGGAATTCGCACGCGACTTTATTTTCCCGATGATGCAAGCGGGCGCAATTTACGAAGGCCAATATTACCTCGGCACATCCATCGCCCGACCACTCATCGCTAAGCGCATGGTCGAGATTGCACGTAAAGAAGGTGCCACTGCGATTGCACACGGTGCAACCGGTAAAGGTAATGACCAAGTACGTTTTGAATTAACCTGTGCAGCTTTAGCGCCTGACTTAGAAATTATTGCACCCTGGCGTAACGAACAATTCCGTAACGATTTTCCAGGTCGTGCCGAGATGATTGCCTATTGCTCGGAGAATAAGATCCCCGTCGAGGCGAGTGCGAAAAAGCCCTATTCATCCGATCGAAACCTCCTTCACATCTCTTATGAAGCTGGCATTTTAGAAGATCCTTGGATGGATGCTTTTGCCCCTGCGAATAAGGCCATGTTCAAACTTTCCGTTTCGCCTGAAGACGCACCGAATAAACCTGAGTACGTTGAACTCGAATTCCGCCAAGGTGATTGTATCGCCGTTAACGGGAAGAAGATGAATCCTCTCGGAGTAATGCGCACACTGAATAAAATCGGCGGTCGTCATGGTGTCGGTCGAGTTGACATGGTAGAAAACCGTTTCGTCGGTATGAAGAGTCGCGGTGTTTACGAAACTCCTGGTGGCACGATTTTACATTTCGCTCATCGCCAAATTGAATCTCTGACTATGGATCGTGAAGTCATGCACTTGCGCGACTCGCTGGTTCCGCGTTATGCGACCTTAGTTTACAATGGTTTCTGGTATGCTCCAGAGCGCTTAGCTTTACAGGCACTCATTACTGAATCTCAACGCAACGTCACTGGCACGGTCCGCGTGAAGTTGTATAAAGGTGGCACTTACGTGGCTGGCCGAAAGAGTCCTCGCTCGTTATACAATCCACAAATTGCGACGATGGAAGCCGATCCAACGAAGGCATACAATCAAGACGATGCTACTGGATTCATTCGCCTTAATGGCTTACGATTACGCGTTAACTCAAAGGTGAATGGTGTGCAGAACTTAAGTAAGACCGTTCGATAAGTTTAAAATTCACCGATTAAAAAAGGCGTCCGATGGACGCCTTTTTTGTGACTTTAAATTGGAGGCGCGGGTCGGAATTGAACCGACGCATGGGGCTTTTGCAGAGCCCGGCCTTACCACTTGGCTACCGCGCCTAACACTTACAGGTCGTTACACTGCCACTTGTTAACTTTCTTTCAAGGGTTTTATGCAATGGCTTTCCTTTCGCAAATTATCCACTAAAACAGGGTTATGTCAGCCCAACCTCCCTACCGTATTGGACTCGGTTACGACATTCA
>JBAXUJ010000056.1:0-7636 GCA_037129735.1 Opitutia bacterium
AGATTCTCGAGGCAGCGGACCATGACATCACAACCGCGCATTTTCACGCCGGTGGTGGCGGAAGAGGTGGATTTTGTTTTAGAGGTCGATTGCTTCGCAGCGTTCTTTTTTGTCATGGTCGAATAGCGGGATGTTTACCGCAGGGAATGGGTTAGAAAAGGTGTGCAAGGCGAAGGGGCAAGTGTGAATAACCTAGGACGGTTAAAAACAGCCGATTTAAGCCCACTAGGGCGAAAATTGACCCTATTTTTTGCCTAAAACTTAGTGTTTTATGTGCTTCAAACCTGCAACCGAAATAGGGGAGGTCATGCCAGCCTGCAAGTAGCCATGTCCGGCGACGACTGCCGACTTTAAATCTTTTCCGAGGGCGAGGTGGGCGGTAATCGCTGCCGATAAAGTGCAACCACTTCCGTGCGTATCAATTTCTTTGATACGTTTTGCTTTCAGAACGAAAGTTTTTCCTTCGGGCCAGGCCAGAACGTCGATCAACTCATCGCCTTGCGCATGGCCACCTTTTAGTAAAAAGGGCACGCGATAAACTTGAGCTAGTTCGCGTGCTTCGGCTTCGCAGTTACTGCCGCCGGTTGCAGTTTTACCCAATAAAATCGAGGCTTCATCGAGGTTGGGGGTCACCAAAGTCGCTAATGGAATGAGGCTTTTTTTGACCGCTTCAACGGCGTCGGGTGATAAAAGACAGGCACCACTTGAGGCGACCATGACGGGGTCAATTACACTTGGAATTTTGGTGGAGCTAATCAATTGAGCGACGGCTTCGACAATTTCTTTGTTCAGCAACATCCCTGTTTTGAGAGCTCGTGGTTGGAAATGACGAATTACCTGTTGGCATTGCTCGATCACGAAGTCCGCAGGGGTGGCCTGAATTCCGCTTACTCCTCTTGGATTTTGTGCAGTTAAACAAGTAATGGCGGTAGTTCCGTAGACTCCATTGGCCGCAAATGTTAGAAGGTCTACCTGGATGCCAGCACCCGCTCCACTATCGGAACCTGCAATGGTGAGTGCCGAGGCTAACGCACTATTTGGGCTTTGATGTTGATGATCGGATTTCATTTTGTCGTCTAATTTAGCCAGCCACACCTATAAATAAGATTTGTTATTTCTAATTTACAACCATAACAAAGGTAAAATACCGAATTGAGTCCAGATAACAAAAGTTCATCACAACGGCGCTACATCACCTCGGATGCACAGGCTGCTTTGGAGCGTTTAGTCGTCGGCCGTGAGTGTAATAATTTTGATACTTTTAGCAGTGCCAGAAAAGCCATGGCGTATCTTGTTTTGTTAAAATTAGGTTTAATCAGCGCGACGGTAAAAGAGGTTCCTGGTCGATCCTATCCTGAGGTGACCATTCATAGTGTCACTACCCTGGGAAAGAAGACCTATGAGAACCAAACTAACTACAAGGAAAAGACTTCCGCGAAAATACCACAAATTTTAGTAGCCATAACTTTGGTCGGAATAGTTGTTATTCTTATACTAAAGTTTTTGAAAATCATCTAAGGTTCGGTCTTCCTTTAGTTCTATTGTAGGCAGTATTAAGATTTTCTAATGCATCATGAGTATTTCGGCTTTATGACCGAAGATGACGGTTTTTTGAGTCCCAAATCCGTTGACACCTTCGAGTGCTTTCTTCTTCTTTTAATTCCCCTAATGTCCATCGGCTTGCCGTTGGATTACTTATTTTCTCAAACCAAACATCCCCATGGCAAAAAACAAAAAAAGTAATCATTCACCGAAAACTAAATCTTCAAAAGTAGTTTACACTTGGGGAGGCGGCAAAGCCGATGGCGATGGTTCCATGAAAGCTCTTCTCGGTGGCAAAGGTGCTAACCTCGCTGAAATGACCCGCATCGGTCTCCCAGTTCCTCCAGGTTTCACCATCACCACGGAAGTTTGTACTTACTACTACGCTAACAAGCGCACTTATCCTTCCACGCTCCAAGCACAAATGGAGGCCGGTGTTAAGAATATGGAGAACTTGATGGGTACGAAATTTGGTGCAACGCAAGGCATGCCTCTCTTGGTTGCCGTTCGCTCGGGTGCTCGCGACTCCATGCCTGGTATGATGGATACGATTTTAAATCTTGGTTTGAACGATCAATCGGTCATCGCCCTCGAGAAGGCCACGAACAATTCCCGTTTCGCTTGGGATTGCTACCGTCGCTTTATCCAAATGTATGGTGACGTTGTACTCGGCGTACAAAAACGCGAAGGCGAAGATCACGAGCCTTTCGAAACAGTGATCGAAGAATTTAAACATGAAAAATATGATGGAGATGTCGAAGACTCCAAACTGACAGCCGCCGACCAACAAGAATTAGTGAAGCGTTTTAAAGCATTAGTTAAAGAGCGCACTGGTCGTGTTTTCCCTCACGATCCGTGGGAGCAACTCCGCGGTGCCGCCGGTGCTGTTTTCAGTTCTTGGATGAATGACCGCGCGATTGTTTATCGTCGTAAATACAATATCCCAGCTGAGTGGGGTACCGCCGTTAACGTGCAAGCCATGGTGTTTGGTAACACCGGCGAACATTCTGGTTCCGGCGTAGCTTTCACTCGTAATCCTGCTAACGGTGTCGACGAATTCTACGGCGAGTTTTTAGTGAATGCACAAGGTGAAGACGTGGTCGCTGGAGTCCGTACTCCTGAGCCTGTGATTAAATTAAAGAACGTGATGCCGAAGAGCTACGAACAGTTATTGAAGGTGCGTCAAATTCTCGAGAAGCACTTTAAAGACGTTCAAGACATCGAGTTCACTGTTCAAGAAGGCAAACTCTACATGTTGCAGACTCGCAATGGTAAGCGCACTGCGGCCGCTGCACTCAAGTTCGCGGCCGACATGGTGAAGTCCAAACTCATCGATTGGGAAACCGCGATTCTGCGTAATCCTGCTGATCAATTAGAACAATTGTTAGCTCCGATTTTTGACCTTAATGACGTCAAGAAAGCCAAAGCCATCGCCACCGGTTTACCTGCGGGACCTGGTGCTGCGACTGGACGCATTTATTTCAATGCTGAACGTGCCGTCGTTGCTGCTGATAAAGGTGAAAAAGTTTTATTAGTACGTGTCGAAACCTCCCCGGAAGATCTTCGTGGTATGATTGCCGCTGAAGGTATTCTCACCGCGCGTGGTGGCGTTTCATCGCACGCTGCACTCGTTGCCCGTCAAATGGGTAAAGTCTGCGTCTGTGGTGCTGCTGCGGTGCAAATCGACTACGACAAAAAAATCGCAACCATTGCCGGTCATAAGTTTAAAGAAGGAGATTACTTGTCCATCGATGGTACTGCCGGAACTGTTTACGCCGGACAAATCAAGACCGCGCCTTCAGAAATTATCGCAGGCCTTCTTAACAACGACAAGAATGCACAGAAGACCGAGAAATATAAAAATTATGTGCAGTTAATGAATTGGTGTGCACAGGCTACACGTCTGCAGGTTCGAACCAATGCCGACAATCCAGAGCAGACTAAACAAGCCGTCGCGTTCGGTGCTCAGGGTATCGGCTTAACTCGTACCGAACACATGTTCTTCGAAGGAAATCGTATCGATGCGGTTCGTGAAATGATTCTCGCTGAATCACTCGAAGGTCGTCGTAAAGCTCTCGCTAAGATTCTTCCTTATCAGCGCGAAGACTTCATCGGTATCTTCAAAGCACTCAATGGTCTTCCTGCGACTATTCGTTTGCTCGATCCGCCCTTACACGAATTCGTTCCTCATGATGATAAAGCCCAAGCTTTATTAGCTAAGAAACTCGGAATTTCTAAGGAAAAAGTCATCGCACGTGTTCATGCCTTACACGAATTCAATCCGATGCTTGGTCACCGTGGTTGCCGCTTAGGTATTGCTTATCCTGAAATCACCGAAACACAGGCGCGTGCTATTTTTGAGGCCGCTGCCTTCGTGATGAAGAAAGGTATCAAAGTTAAACCCGAAGTCATGGTACCTCTCGTTGGCTACAAGCGTGAATTAGACTTACAAGTCGAAGTCATCCACCGCGTTGCAGCCGAAGTCCAAGCGGAGAAGAAAGTGAAGATCGCTTACTCGGTTGGAACAATGATTGAGGTTCCTCGTGGTGCCTTAACTGCTGACGAAATTGCACACACTGCTGAGTTCTTCAGCTTCGGTACCAATGACCTCACGCAGACTACACTCGGTGTGTCTCGTGATGACATGGGTAACTTCTTAGGTGCTTACACTGAAAACGAAATCTTCAAAAAGAATCCGTTCGCGAGCCTCGATCAGACTGGCGTCGGTCAATTAGTGAAGATTGCCATCGAGAAGGGCCGTCAAACCCGTCCTGATATCAAACTCGGTATCTGTGGTGAACACGGTGGTGAGCCTGAGTCTGTTAAGTTCTGTCACCGCGTAGGCTTATCGTACGTTTCTTGTTCGCCTTACCGCGTACCTGTTGCTCGCCTTGCCGCCGCCCAAGCTGCGATTGAGGAAAAACGTGCAGCTAAGAAATAGTCTCATAGCCTAATCCTATTAAAAGGGGCGAATCGAAAGGTTCGCCCCTTTTTTGTGCCCATAAATAATGGGAATAAAAATTATTGAGTTTTGTATCGTCCAACCGACCCCTTTTCCGACAAGGTAATGGGCAGACATGAATCGACTTTATGTAGAAAAGAAACCCGCGTTTAGGTCAGAGGCCGATGCGCTTCTACATGATGTAAGGGATTCTCTTCGTCTTCAAAATTTAGAGTCTATTCGGATTTTACAACGCTATGATATCGAAGGGGCGAGCGAAGCTTCTATTCAAAAAGCTATACCGACCGTTTTCGCCGAACCCCCAGTCGATGATGTTTATTTAGAAAATTTCCCTTCATCATCCGATGAAATAACTTTTGGGGTAGAGTATTTACCTGGTCAATTCGATCAACGTTCAGACTCTGCCGCTCAGTGTTTACAAATTGTGGGCGGGGGTGAACGTCCGACTGTCGCTGCAGCCCGCATTTATTTAGCTAAAGGTAAGTTAACGGCGGAAGAGATAACGAAGCTTAAAAAATACTTAATTAATCCAGTTGATTCCCGAGAGGCCGACTTAGCCAAACCCAACTCCATTCGCCGAAAAGCCCCAGAGCCATCTGCCGTTCCGGCGATTAAGAATTTCTTAGTTAAGTCAGTACAAGAACTTACTGCACTGCGCAAAGACCTCGGATTGGCGATGTCGGATGCAGATCTTCTTTTCTGCCAAAATTATTTTGTCAAAGAAGCGCGGCGTGAGCCCACTTTAACGGAGTTAAAATTACTCGATACTTATTGGTCGGATCATTGTCGCCACACGACATTTCTCGCTGAATTAACGGCAGTTGAATTCGCGTCTTCGCCATTACTGGAACCTTTTCGCTTAGCTTGGGAAAAATATAAGCAAGTGCGCCTGGGTCTTAATCGCCAAGGCAAAGCGATTTGTTTGATGGATATTGCGACCATCGGCGCACGTGAATTGAAACGTCGTGGATTACTCGATGATCAAGAAGACTCGGAAGAAGTGAATGCAGCGTCGATTGTGGTACCAGTCGAAATCGATGGAAAATCGGAAGAGTGGTTGGTGATGTTCAAAAACGAAACACACAATCACCCGACAGAGATTGAGCCTTTTGGTGGTGCTGCTACTTGTTTAGGCGGTGCTATTCGTGATCCGCTTTCGGGTCGCTCCTATGTTTATCAGGCAATGCGTGTAACGGGTGCGGCTAATCCGTTAACCCCTTACGACCAAACTCTGCCTGGAAAACTTCCTCAAAGCAAAATCACTCGTGGAGCTGCTGCAGGATATTCTTCTTACGGAAATCAAATCGGTCTAGCGACTGGTTTAGTTTCAGAACACTACCATCCTGGATATGTCGCCAAGCGAATGGAGATTGGTGCAGTGGTGGCGGCCGGACCACGCGAGTGCGTTCGCCGCGAAGTTCCTTCGCCGGGTGATGTGATTGTATTAGTCGGCGGTAGAACTGGACGTGATGGTGTCGGTGGCGCCACTGGTTCCTCCAAAGAACATACTGAAACCGCGTTACAAAATTCGGCTGAGGTTCAAAAAGGCGATGCTCCCACCGAACGAAAACTCCAACGACTTTTCCGTGATGCTACAGTCAGTAAACTCATCAAACGTTGTAACGATTTCGGTGCGGGTGGTGTTTCGGTGGCTATCGGTGAACTGGCTCCATCGCTTCACATTCACCTCGATCGAGTTCCTTTAAAATACGATGGTTTAGATGGAACTGAAATCGCGCTGTCCGAATCGCAAGAGCGTATGGCCGTGGTTTTGGATCCTAAAGACGTTGCTCAATTTATTTCTGCAGCTCAGCGCGAAAATCTTGAAGCGGTTTTAGTGGCTGATGTTACGGATACCGGACGACTCATCATGGAGTGGCGCGGACAACGCATTGTAGATATCACTCGCGACTTTTTAGATACCAACGGCGTGAGTCAGTCAGCCATGGCTTCGGTCGTTGCTCCTGATTCTAATCATCATCCTTTCTTATCTAGCTCAAAGCCACTCAGTGCTGACGAATTTAAAAAGGCATTATCGAGTCTCACTCTTGCTGCACAACGCGGGATGGGTGAACGTTTTGATTCATCGATTGGTGCTAATACGGTTCTCCATCCGTTTGGTGGATTAACGCAGACCACATCTCAGGATGCGATGGTCGCGAAATTGCCTATTTTAAATGGCGAAACCGATGTTTGTACCATTATGACCTACGGATTTAATCCCGAGGTCGCTCTGTGGTCGCCTGGACACGGTGCTGTCTGTGCAGTGGTTGAATCGCTTGCTCGCATAACAGCCGCGGGTGGAAATCCAGAGCGAGTACGTTTAACCTTCCAAGAATATTTTGAAAAATTAGGTAATGATTCTAAACGCTGGGGTAAACCGTTGGTTGCATTGTTGGGTGCACTCGATGCTCAACTAGAATTCGGTACCGCCGCGATTGGCGGCAAAGATAGTATGTCGGGTTCCTTTAAAGATCTCGATGTTCCTCCAACCCTCGTTTCATTTGCGATTGTGCCAGCGAAGTCAGGTGAAGTGGTTTCAACAGAATTTAAAAAATCAAATTCCCTGGTGGTACTCGTGGACGTACCCCGAACCGAATCTTTATTGCCCGATTTAAAACTAGCCAAAAAGCAATGGGCTGCTGTGTATAGTTTAATGAAGCAGGGTAGGGTTTTAGCTGCTTCAGCGGTGAGAAATGGTGGCGTTGGTCATACGCTCACACGCATGTCTTTTGGTAATCGAGTGGGCGTTGCTCTGAATGCTAAGCCTTCGGCTGATTTCTTAGTGCCCAACTACGGATCTATTATTTTAGAGGTAGAGTCGACGGTTGATCTTAGCGATTTATCATACCGCATTTTAGGAAAGACTCAGTCGAACCCATTTATTTCATGGCCTGGTGTAAGCATCTCGATTGATGAATTATTAAAAGTAAACGAAAGTGTTTTAGAACCTATTTTCCCGACCAAAGCGAATGAGCCAGCGGGTGAACCACTGACCTTTAATTTCGATACTCGTTTAATTCATAAGCCGAAAATCAGAGTGGCTCGTCCAAGAGTTATCATTCCTGTTTTTCCTGGTAGTAATTGTGAGTATGATACCGCTAGAGCATTTAACCAAGCTGGTGCTGAGTC
>JBAXUJ010000057.1:0-7463 GCA_037129735.1 Opitutia bacterium
GGAATTCCAGCGTCGACTAATTTAAGAATAGAAACGGCGAGAGTTGCGCCCCCTTCAATTTTTACACCATGCGCTCCGCCGTTCTGCATGAGTGTGCGACAGGATTTAAGAAGTTTCGGGAAAGGCTCGTGTGCGAGAGCGAAGGGAAGGTCGGCGATGACAAGGGCGGATGGCTTTGCACGAACCACTGCAGCTGTGTGGTGGACCATCATTTCGAGGGTGACGCCGACTGTGTCTTCCATGCCGAGGACCGTGTTGCCGAGGGAGTCGCCCACCAGGATGAGGTCGACGCCAGCCTGGTCAGCGATTCTTGCCGTTATCGCATCATAGGCGGTGAGGCATACGATTGGACGGGTGCCTTTGAGTGCGCGAATGGACCGGGTGGTGGACTTCACAGAGATGTCATTAGGCTTAGAGGTGTCGCTTGTAAAGCGTCAGAGATGCCTTTAGGGTCAGAATATGCTATTCAACCTTTTTAAGAGGTTTAAACCCAAAGATTATCGACCCATGGGGTATCGCCATCCGACGATTGATACGGGAAAAAATTTCTCACTTTGGGATTCAATCAAAAGATTTTTCGACTCCGAGGGCTATGTACAAACACCCGAAGAGCCTTCACGTTTTTGGGTACGCTATCGCCGATTCTTTATTTTAGTTTTCGCGCTGATCGCTGGCTGGATTATCGCCGAGTCGATTCTCGCTTGGAACTTTTTTGACGGCTAAAATTATTTTTTCGGAAAACCGACAATATCGATTCCTAATTTTTTCGCGTGAGCAATCACGGCGGGTCGATCGATGAGAATCACGCTGTCCACTTCGAGCGCTGCTTTTTGGACGCCACCTTTGGCCATACTCTCTAAGGTTTGAATTCCGAAGCAGGGTACATCGAAACGGAAATCTTGAGCGTGTTTCGATGTCTTAATTAAGAGCATTTCTTTTCCGCCCGTCTGTACACAACGCTGAAGCATTTGATCAGTACCTTCAAAAGCTTCAACGGCGATGACGGTGCCTTTAGCGGTCACTACAGATTGGCCGATATCTAATCGTGCCATTTCGCGCGCCATACGTGTGCCGAATTCCAATTCTGTATCGGAAACACCGCAGGACCAGCCCGTTAGGCAACCCGCCGAGACGAGATGTTCATCCAGAAAAACACGCGCATCCAGCATCTTGATGCCAAGGTTTTCAATCTCTTCGCTGATTGCGCCAAAAATAGTTTCGGCGTTTCTTTCTTTTAACTTAGCAAAGAGGGCGACCAATTTTAAATCAGGAATCATTCCCGAAAAAAGTTTTCTTGGAGTGATTTGTCCGGCCATCACTGCACCCTCGGCGCCGACTTCTTTTAGGGCATCGAGTAACTGACCTAATTTTCCAACTGTGATCGAGCGATGATCTTGGGCGGAAAATGTTTCGATTAATTTAGGATCCGTTTCTTGTTCAAACGAGAGCAGCTTGATGTTGGCACCTTGGGCACGGGCGGACTCGATAAGAAGAGCGGGGTAGCGTCCTTGACCGGCGATGACGGCGATGGGTTTTTTGAGGTCGAACCCAGCGGGGAGAAATTTTGTGGCAATGGCCATAGGTGGAGTGTTTCTCGGTATTTGCTCGGGCTCAAGCCTGCTTTGGATTGCCAGCGGGCTCAAGTCTGCAAGTATGACCGCATGTCAGCCTCATTTGGCATTTTAGGAGGTACTTTTGACCCTCCGCATGCTGGCCACGTGGCGGCGGCAACAGCGGCATGGCGTCAGCTATCGCTGGACGAGGTAAGAATTATTCCTGCGGGCCTGGCACCACTGCGCGCCGCTTTACCTTTGGCTTCTGCGGCGGATAGATTGGCGATGACACGTTTAGCTTTTGAGCCCTGTCCATGGGCGGTGATTGACGATCGAGAAGTTCGACGCGAGGGCGTATGTTGGTCGGTCGACACTGCACGGGAGCTGGCCAAAGATTTTCCCAACTCGCGCCGCGTCTGGATTATTGGTGCGGATCAGTTGGCTCGACTGGATCGATGGAAGGATGTCGAAGAATTGGGTCGTTATGTGGAATTTGCAGTTTTGAGTCGGGACGACATTTCGACCGAGCCACCTCGCTCGATTGCGAAAAAAGTAAAAGTTACCATTTTAAAGGCGCCCCCCGTGAAGGTTTCGTCCACGGCGTTGCGTTTGTCGTTAAAGGAGCGAAAGCCTTTTGGAAACGGCTTGCCCAAGTCGGTACGTGCCTACATCGATGAGCATTCACTTTATCAATCCTAACATGCCCGCTCCTAAAAAGAAAAAATTTAAACCTGCATTAAAATCAAAAGCAGCGCCCAAACCATTACGCCGTAAAATTATTAAAAAGCCTGCGGCGAGTAAGGCCAAGACTCGCTCGGAGTCGGTAAAGCCTGTGGCACAAAAAGTCGCCTCCAAGATGCCGGCGCACGTGATTGCAGTCATCAGAGCGCTTGATGACAAAAAAGCCGAATCGATTCGCGTCTTAGAGTTGGGCCAACTTTCTTCCGTTGCTGATTACATGGTGATTGCGACGGGAACATCCGATCCGCATTTGCGTGCCTTGCGCATCGAAGTTGAAAAAGCTTTAGATGAAGTCGGCTATCCGGCGCGTGGAACTGAGTCGCAACGTGAAAGCGGTTGGACTGTGGTTGATGGATTTGACGTCCTCGTGCATATCTTCCGTCCAGACGTCCGCGAGAGTTACAGCATGGAATCGCTCTGGCGCGATGGCTTAGACATTCCTGTTGGTCCGATTATTAAATAATAAATTTCCGGTGGTGGTAGCGGGCAGAATTGAACTGCCGACCTCAGGCTTATGAGTCCCGCGCTCTAACCATCTGAGCTACGCTACCGAAAACCGGAAGAAAGTATTTCAATCAGGTCGTCTCAATGCGTCAAGCGGATTGAAGAATTAGGCCTTAGACCCTGCTAAAATCCAGAAAACTATGAGCCAAATGAGGGCACTGGCCGTGGCGAGGGTGACATAAAGTTTTTGCTGATCTTTCACGACATCACTCAGTCCGTGGTCTTGCATGGTCAAGTTGATGTGTCGAATGGTTAAGTAGGGAAGTCCGCATCCCGCAAGTGTTCCAAAGGCAAGTAATACGAATCGGGAGGAGAATGGAAAACTAGATTTAGTTAAAAATTCTAACAAGGGTACGATGAGGGAAAACAAAAGTGGAAAAATAAAAGTAGAGCCACACCAGAGATAGCCAATGCGAACGGTCTGTTCGAGGTTAGGCTGTGGACTTTTATAATGAGTGTCTGTTTGTGTTTCCGGAGGGTTGATATCTGAATCCTGATTTTTGATTTGTGTCGCGGTGGTGATCGGCGAGCGACTGAGGCCGATGGTACGGAAATACTCGCGAATGGTTATCCACGACCCTTCGACTTGGATATTATGGATTAAGCTGATTTCGCCTGAGCGTAATTTATCGCTGATCTGACCTAAGGAGAGCGGCTCGGAGATGACGCCTTTCCAGCGCAGTCGGAATGTTGATTGTTTACTCATCGTTTATAAGTCACGGCCGAGGAGAATGACTTCCCAGCCTCCTTCGGGTGCGTTGAGGTTGGTCGGAATTTTAGAAGCTTTAGCGGCTTCCGTGACGGTTGTCGAAAGGCGGAGTAGGGGTGAGAGCGGCGCAGGTTCGTTAATACGGGTGCGGTTGCCCTCGGCGTCGACCCGATATACCACATTAGCTTTACCCTCATTATCTATGCCAAAAATAAGTGTATTCGAAAGTTTTTCGCGCAGAATCGCTTCACCTTCATCGGACTGGAAACCGATATAAATCATTTTCTGTGTGCGAAGGTTCGCCATGAGACTTCGCCAGAAACGTGCTTCTTCGGCGTAAGTGCAACCACCTTGACGGAGAAGAATGGATTTAAGATCGCCCATGACTTCGGACCATTTTTCTTTGAATAAAAAGTCGTAGGAACTGATGGAATTTTGGGTAATACGACGAAGCTGCTCAGCGTCGCGTTGCGCGGAAGGTGAGTATAAAATGCCCCAAACTTCTGGACGTTGATTAGCGACTTTGAAAAGCTCTTGAAGTTGATAAGCGCGCAATTCGAAGAATGGTGCCGTGCTTCGACGCACTAAATCAAGTTTACGAATGATGGGTTCGGAGAGTTGTCCGTTTTTAACTTCAAAGAAGCGATTGAATTGTCGGAGATAATCGAGTTCGCCCAAGGGAGTCTCTTCTACTAGGTCTTCACCACGGGAAATGAATTCGCCTTTCTCGGTTTTGAATTCTCGTCGACTCCAAGTAGAATCAACTAACTCGCCGTCACGATTCAGTTCCTTGGCGCTCAGCACAAACTCAATCCCGCCGTTAAAGCCTTTACGCTCTATGTCTAATTCACCTGAGATAACCACCGAGCGTAATTTCTTGATACCTTCGGAGGAATTTTGACGGACGTAATAACGACGAAGGGATAGAGCGGTGCGAGTGTCAGCCAAAGCTTGAACGATATTAGATTCAAAGGGAGTGAGCTCAGAGGGCTGGAAGAGTCCGGATGAGTCGGTGTTCGGAATATTATCCCACATGGCTCCCATGTGAGGAGCTAAAACTGAACGGGGAAGGGTGAGGATCTTAGGAGAGTGATTGATTATCGTTTGAGCACATTTGTTGAGATGTGAACTCGTAGTATTATTTTTGGTAAGAGAGCCAAGGGCATTTAAATAGAGTTTCAGGTCGGTGCACTGTGTGAGGCTCTGAATTTGAGAAAGCGCATTACTCTCACTCGTAATTCGGATGTTGGCTCGATCAATTTCGGCATTCGCTTCATCGAGGTCTTTCACACCTGCGATGGAAAGGCTGAGAATGAGTGGGCGAATTTTCTCAATGGTGGTAATGGCATTGGGTAAATCGGAAATTTTTTCGTTACTACCGAGTGATTTTTTGAGTTCGATACGTAGATTAAATAACTGGGTACGATTCTCTTCTGTGATTTTTTGACAGGTCGAAAGAATGAGCGCCGGGTCAGGGCAGAGTTTGTTTAACTCCTCGTGGGCCTTGGATCCCACTTGAGACACGGCCTGAATGTAGGCTTTAGCGTGGGTATTAATCTCAGCGTAGTTCGAAAGATTAATCCCTGATTTAAGCGCTTGTTGTAGGTAATTGGCTTCGGTGCGTAGTTGGGCAATGCTTTCACGTTGTTTCTGAATCTCCTTTTTTATCTCGGAGTATTCATTGAGGAATTCAGAACTTTTTTCCGTTAATAGATTACTTTTATTATCGCTGGATAGTTTCTGGGCTGCGACTTCGGTGTCCCAAATTTCTAAGAGTGATCTAATCTCTTGGAAATTACGATGAGCCTCGGATTTTAATTCTTGAATGCGATAAGCGTAGAAAATGGCCCCCGCGAGAACGAGAAAACCGGCAATCCAGGCTGAGAGTAAGAGCGCGTAGCGACGCGTGAGGCGTGAACGGCTTAACTTTAACGCAGAATTAACTTCATCAATTAATCCAGCGGGAAGATGTTCGGCAAAATTCTTAGCACGTTCTAGCCAATCGTTTAGACTAGAGATTAGAACCACGGGAGACTTACCGTTTTGGATGCTTTCAGAAAGAACTTCCCACTGAGTTACTAATTGTTGGGTGTTGGATTTAATCGCTGCTTCGGCTTCGTGAGCAGTGGCTAGTTCTCCAGCCCAGTTCTCAAGATTATGAATCGAGATTTGAACTTCTTCGGTCAGGCTGAGTTGGTGATCGCGCTCGAGTGATCTAATTTTAGTTAAGGTGTTAATGCAGGAGTCCCACTGTCCATTGTGCTTTGCAGACTCGGCCTCTTGAATGAGGCTCGGAATTTGCTGTGAGGCTTTTTGACGTAAAAGTGTGATTCTGCGATTGAGGGCATTAATCCATTGAGGTTTGGAGTTCAGGTCGTCGTCACCAAAACGCTCCATTTGTCCCATTAAACTAATGGCTTCATCCTCTTTATTTTCATCTAGTAATTTTTCTAAGTTATTCAGGGACTCGCGAATGAACTTAGCGGAGAGACGAATTAATTCTGAGCGTGCGGTAGGGTCTTCGGGGTTAATTCGGACAATGGAACGTAGAATATTTAAGGCCCGATCCTCATCGCGGGTGCGCATGGCGTCACGATATTCGCGATAGAGTGGATGGTTTTCGCCAATCGATTTTCCGTATAAACCTTCGACAGCTAAGATGTGTTGTTCGTCTAAAATAAACCCAGAAGGAAGTCCACGTTCGCGACAAAGGGTATGCCAGCGCTCGGAGTCGGCAAAACTGAGTTGGCTGCAAAGTGTCAATAAATCCGGCTCGGTTTCAGCAATTTGAAAAGCTGCGTAATCATTCCCGCTACGAATGAGTGTGTTGCATTGCTCAAGACGTTCACGCGCACGCTGGCAGAGCGCTGAGTATTCGCTGGCCAAAGTGCGAGCTTCGAGATCGGGCGTTCCGATTTCGAGCTGTCCACGAATCCGTGCGATGAGTTTATCAATTTGCATTCAGCTTATTGGAACTCAATGAGGGTGGACCCCGCCTCACCTTTGGGGCTGATGATGGTGAGCGACCAAGGGCGTCCGGCATTAATGTAATCACCTTGGGCAAAGAACTGTTTGCGCGACTTGATGATTTCTTTGTTCGAGATGCGCGTACTTTCTTTGTACTCGTTGCGGAGTAAATCGGTTTCGAGTAGCGAACGTGTGGCGCGAATGGAGGCGAGGTCGTGATCGGGGAATTCGTGTCCAGCTGGGTAGAGTCCGACTGAACCAGTTTCGGGTTGAAAAGCACTTAAGGCGCTTTCGGCCCAGGCTGCAGCATGGACCACGCCAGTATCTTTATCAACTTCGAGAGCCCAGGTGCCGAGATTGAGCGGCTTAATTTTTTTCCAGTCAGCAATAAGGGCAATGCACTGTCGGGTGCCATTGGCTAAAACGATTTCGAGCAATCGATTTTGCTCCTGCAGGCCTGTGGCGGCTCCATCCGTGAAATTAAGTTCCAGAGAGTTTTTCTTCGGTCCAATACCAAGAATAATCGGAGCGGTACCTGCCGCGCCATTGGTTTCAATCCAATAGTTTTTTCCGCCACGCCGGATTTCGGCGTTATGATAAGGTGTGACGTCGTCACGTTTATGAAAACTATCTAATGGCATTAGGCGTACGCGTGCGCTGACTGATAATTCAGGCGTAACTTTGGTTGATTCTATAAACTGCAAAATCTTTTCGGCACCAGCGTTACTTAATTTAAACTCAGCGGAAGAAGGTGCTGATTTACCGAGATCAGTCGTTTGCCAGCTACCGCTGATTAAGATAACGGGACGAGCATCTAATTGGGAAATGATTTGAATTTGTTCATTGACGTTAACTAATTTTTTCCAGTGGGCATCGACTGGAATATTTAGGTCGGTACCAACACGCACCGCGGTAGCGGCGTCTTCAGCGATTTCGACGACCGTATGGTTGTCGAGGTTAGGTAGAGTGAGACGTTGAGAAAGTTGGGT
>JBAXUJ010000058.1:0-7460 GCA_037129735.1 Opitutia bacterium
TGGGGTTTTGCCGGACTCTCCATATTTCTCGATCTGGTTTTTGATCACCGCCTCCCCGTTTGGTTAGTAAGCATTCTCACGGCAGCTTGTATTTTTACAGCGGAGTGGATGAGTATCGCACCAGCGTCCACCCAACATACTGGCCGCCCGCTCATTATTATTCATGTCGGTACGGCCATTTTAGCTTATGGAATTTTGATGGCACAGTCTCTCAATGCTATCGCGTATCTCTTACAAGATCGTGCGTTAGCGAAAAGAAAATTTGGTGGCATTTATTCTATCCTCCCATCGCTTGTTCCTATGGATAAAATAGGAAACCAATTGATGGGAGCGGTGGTTTGGATATTGGGACTCTCTTTAATTATCGGCGGGGCAGATTGGATTCAAAGTTCACTCAACTTAATCAAACTCCCCAAATTAATTTTTGCCCTCATTACATGGATGGGTTGTTTAATATTAATTATACAGCGCCGCCGTCACCAAATGAGTTCTGCGCGTTTTGCCCGCATCTCCTTACTCATTTTAATTCCTGCATTGATTGCGCTCTGGCTCTCGCTGCCAGCGACACCCAAATAAATGAGCCAACCTGTTCCAACACTGGTGGCATTGAGCGCCACGCACCATACTGCAGGATTAGATGCGCGGGCTTCCTTTGCTCTTTCCGATGAGGGTAAAAAAATATTTTATACAGCGGTGCGAGATTTAGGTTTAGGTGAAGCCGTCCTCTTAACGACTTGTAACCGACTGGAAGTTTATGTGGTTGGAGATGAGGCTGCTGCGTTGCATGCAAGAAAAGCATTATTAAAAGCAACGGGCGTGGAGGCAGATTTTTTAGACACGCACCTAAAAGCCATCCCAGGACAAAAAGCGGTTGAACATCTATTTTCCGTCGCCGCAGGAATTGACTCACAAATGGTCGGTGAAGCCGAAATTGCCGGTCAGGTAAAACAAGCTTATGCTGATGCTTTGTCTCGCGGAATGACGGGTCCAGTGCTCAACCGAGTTTTTCAAAAAGCCTTTCAGGCGAGCGCCTGGGCGCGTACTCATACCGGTATTGCTCAAGGTCAAGTGAGCCTTGGAAATATTGTCGTGGATCTTGCGAGCCGCGTATTTGGGTCTTTAGAAAAAACCAGAATTTTAGTTTTAGGAACAGGCGAAGTAGGACGCCAAGTGGTGCAGGCATTGGTATCGCGTGGTGCCACCCAAATTTCTGTCGCTTCGCGAACCTTTGAAAACGCTCGAGTGTTAGCCGAAGAGTTTGCTGGCTCGTCACTCATTTTAACTGATGCTCTTCGCCAAATACATAATCATGATGTAATCATCGGTTGTGCGCAGGTAGATCGTCCATTGTTGGTTCATGAAAGCATTTCAGAGATTCTTACACGTCGTCAGGATCAACCCCTGTTAATGGTCGACCTCGGTGTGCCCAGAAATTTTTCAGCTGAATGTCGCCAACTCGACGGAGTTTATTTGAGCGACCTAGATGATTTATCGGCCGTCGCCAATGCACGTCTCCAGGCCCGACTCGCGGAAGTGGGTCGCGCCCGTGAGGCTCTAGAGAAAAAAGCCGAACGCGCTTGGCTGGCTACCCACTCTCACCCTTCCAACGAAACTCCATGAAGTCTACCGTACTCATTGTTGACGACGAAAAATCCACGCGCGACGGCTTAAGACTCGCGCTCGAAGATAAATACGAAACTTTTATTGCAAAAGATGCCACTGAAGCTGCGCGACTGATGCAGGATATTAAGCCAGATGCGGTGCTGACCGATTTACGCATGGCCGGTGAAGATGGTATGGCTGTCATTGATCGCGCCTTAAAATTATCTCCGCAGCCGGTTTGTATTATGATGACTGCCTATGGAGATGTTGAGACAGCAGTAAAAGCAATGAACAAAGGTGCTTATTGGTTTTTACAAAAACCCGTAGATCTAAGACAGCTAGAAATTATTCTAGAACGGGGTTTGAAAGCGAGAACCACAGAGAAAGAAGTGGTCGCACTAAAAACAAGACTCGATAAAAAATTTGCCTTAGGTGAGGTCATTGGATCCTCCGACGCATTACAAAAAGCGATCGAACAAGTTCGTACGGTAGCGTCATCTAACGCCACCGTATTACTGCAAGGGGAAACAGGTACTGGTAAAGAACTGTTTGCCCAAATGGTTCACCAGGCGAGCCCGCGCGTTAAGGGACCTTTCATTGCGGTTCATTGTGCAGCTATCCCCGCCAACCTATTAGAAAGTGAACTCTTTGGTCATGAAAAAGGTGCCTATACTGGGGCGAATGAACGACGCGTAGGAAGATTTGAATCTGCCGACGGAGGAACTTTATTCTTGGATGAAATCGGCGAAATTGACGCCACTACCCAAATAAAACTTTTAAGATTTTTAGAAACACGAAGCGTAGAACGTCTGGGTTCACATAAACCCATCGCTCTTGATCTTCGTTTAGTATGTGCGACCAACAAAGACCTACGACAAATGGTGGCTGAAGGAAAATTTAGAGAAGACCTTTTCTACAGATTATCGGTAGTGCCCTTAAGACTACCCCCATTACGCGAAAGAAAAGACGACATTCCTTTGTTGATTACGCATTATCTCAAAAAATTCTCACAGGAGAATAATTTACCTGAGGCTAAAATATCCAGCGCTGCCCTCCCCTATTTGGTTGGATATAGCTGGCCCGGAAATATCCGCGAATTAAGAAACACCTGCGAAAACCTTTCCGTTTTAAAATCGGGTAAGACCATTGAAGTAGCTGATTTGGATACGAGACTTACTCAGCCCGTTGCTGTTAACCCGCTTATACAACCATTAGCCCTACAGCCCGGGGTTTTTGATAAAGAGAAGAATGAAAAAAATCTTTTAAAGCAGGCCTTGGCGAATGCCGGCGGAAATCGGACCAAAGCTGCCGAATCATTAGGCATTTCTCGTCGCACTCTTCACCGAAAACTTTTGCAATGGCCCGAGCTTGAGGTGGAAATAAAGCCCAATTCCTAAAATGTTCAGAATCTTATTAATTTTATGTTTAGTATCCCGACTCCCCGCGATTGAAATTGCTGGCTCGGATATTCTTAAAGAGACGCTGCAAGATATAGAAAAACTTCCTGGTGCCCCCAAAGCCAGTTTCAATGGCACTATGCCGGCCCGTCGATCGCTGTTGGAGGATAGGGCGAGCATTGGAATATTCTTTTTAAGAGAAAACGAAGAGGACCCCAAGCCCCCCCCTGGGAATTTCTTTAACCGCTATTTATTGGCGAACGCAGCCGCTTCTTTAATTGTTCATAAAGAAAATAAGTTAACGCAGGTAAACCTAGAGGGATTAAGAGGAATATTTTCAAAGTCCGCCCGCTATCCGGCTGCGAATTGGAATGATTTACCCGGTTCAAACCAGTCGGAAATTATCTCACCGATTATTTATTCTCCCCGTGGTTCATTTGTCCAAGAATTCTTCACGGGCTTTGTGATGAACGGGGACGAATTCAAAACGAACGTAAAACAACGCTTGGAATATATAACCATCCAAGAAAACATTGAATCGAGATTCGGGGTTGCGGTTATTATGCCGGTAGAGATCCCCACCGCAGGTCGCGTGATGGCTATAGCTGACGGTCGCCCTGGTCGCCCATCGGTCGCCTACCTGCCCGACGAGATGAATATTTATAACGGAGACTACCCACTTCACCTTCCTCTTTATATTTATGTTAGGAGCGACAAAGAGAAAGAACTGGGTAAAATTCTAGCCTGGTTATTGTCGGATGAGGTTGCCGAAAGAATTAAAAAGCAGGGCTTATACCCCGCCCCTAAGGCAATTCGGGCTAGATTATCCCAAAGGCTTGACAGGTAAGCCCTCGAGCGGTTCTCCTTGTTTCTTCGAAAGCGCGTGTAGCTCAATGGTAGAGTACCACCTTGCCAAGGTGGCTGTTGCTGGTTCAAGTCCAGTCGCGCGCTCCAATTTCCTAACGGTCGACTAATTAGAGGATGGAATGGTGACCGTTATTTTAAGACCCCTGGGGTTGGCATTGGTTGCCCCCACGGTTCCGCCGTGTAGTTCGGCAACCTGTCTAACGATACTCAGTCCGAGCCCACTACCCCCGGCTCTGCGTGATTTATCAGTTCTATAAAATCGATCAAAGATTCGCGAGATGTCAGATGGTGAAACGCCCGAGCCATCATCTTCCACTTCTAACGTGAAACCCGCGTCGGTTTCAAAAGTTCTTAAAATAATTTGGGTAGCGCCAGCGGCGTGCGACAGTGCGTTGTCGATGAGATTTTGAATAAGACGACGTGCCTGAACAGGATCCGCAACGCCACCGTCATTGTCCCCCAACTCAAGTTTGAGTTCCACATGGGCCGCTCGACAGCGCGCAGCGAATTCATCCGCTACTTCGTGACACGCCCGGTGAATGGCGCCCGGGGTGTAATTCATAGCGTCGGTCGAACTCTCTAAACTAGCTAAAGCGAGTAGGCCTTCGACTAAACTTTGTAATCGGCCGACTGAGCTAACAATTTTCTTAATAAAACGTGTACGATCTTCCGGAGAGAGAATTTCAAAATCATCCGCCAGGGTTTCGGCGTAACCTCTGAGAATGGTTACCGGTGTCCGCAAGTCGTGAGAAACATTGGTTACGAATTCCCGCTCCATCGACTGCAGACGTTTTAATGCGGTCACTTCAGTTAAAACGAAAATGACTGCGCCTTCACCAAAAGCTTCTGGGTCGGTTTGAGCTCCAGAGGCTTGCACCCACGCATCAGCCAAAGGCGAACGATGTAATAAAATCGTGGAACGTGCCCCGCCCTCGTTACGCACGCGTCTCACCAGGTCGATAAACTCCGCGCTCTTTACTAAGGGAATAAATGATCCGCCTAATTCATCATCTCTAATATTAAAAAGTTCTTTCGCCGCTGGATTTGCTAGACGAAGTAAATCTTTAGCATCTACCACTAAAACGGCGTCGGTAAGTGGAGAAAGTAATATTTCAATACGTTTGGCCGCTGCTAAACTAATTTCACCTTCGGTTAACGATTTACCCTCAATGGCATGGTAAAGATCATCAAAACCAAACCAGGCAACCAGCCACCCTGCTGGACGGTTATTGAAATTATTTTGTAAAATAGCCCGACGAGCCCAACGCACCAAATCATCGAGGACTAAAAAAACATAGATTAAAAAAACGAAACTTAGCCCCAATA
The DNA here is from genome assembly GCA_037129735.1 of Opitutia bacterium. Lineage (GTDB taxonomy): Bacteria > Verrucomicrobiota > Verrucomicrobiia > Opitutales > UBA953 > UBA953. Next base: position 5,193 of record JBAXUJ010000058.1, read on the forward strand.
AAATCCAAGGGAGCGTGCTCATTATATTTAATTAGAAATACGATAGCCTACACCACGAATGGTTTCAATAGTATCACCAGCCGAACCTAATTTTTCGCGTAAGCGACGTACGTGAGTGTCTACGGTACGTGTTTCTAAATCAGGCGAATAATTCCAAACGTCAGCTAACAGTTCTTCACGAGATTGTACCCTGCCCTTACGGTCTAATAAAATACGGAGAAGTTTAAATTCTGTTGCGGTTAAATCGACCACGCTACCGTCGGCCGTCACTTCATGTTTTTCGATATCCATTAATAAACCACCAGCGCTTAATCGTGTGGAAGGTTTTGCCGCCGCGGATTTTGCCCGACGGAGAAGAGACTTAATACGTAGAAGAAGTTCACGCGCATCAAAAGGCTTGGTCATGAAATCATCTGCACCCGATTCTAAACCTTTAACCTTGTCGGTGATATCACCTTTAGCGGTGAGAAAAATAATGGGAATATCTTGTAGTACTCCATCTCCGCGAATCATTCGTAAAAGTTGAACGCCCGAAAGATCGGGCATCATCATATCTAAAATAATTAAATCAGGACGAAGATCTCTGGCTAAGCCAATCGTGCGCAACGGGTCGTTGATTGCACGCACCGCATAACCAGCCTGCTTCAATTTATATTCCAGCAGCTCGGTGACATCGACCTCATCATCGACCACAAAAATTCTTTTCATGTGCTCGGTGTCTTGGTTGGACATAACTCCAATAAAACTATCCCCAAGATTTTATCCAGAAAATAAAGACAATTGTGTCAAAAATGTTACATCAACAAAAATCATACTTAAGCTATTTATAATCAGTAATTTAAATAAATAGTTCCACGTGGAACATGTTATTTTAAATTAAACACTCTTGGCCCTAAATAGAACCATCAGCAGAGATATATCAGCCGGATTTACCCCGCTGATTCTACTAGCCTGCCCTAGGTTTATCGGATTGACCGAAGCGAGCTTTTGTCGGGCTTCTTTGCTTAATCCGTAGGCCTTAAGGAAGTCAAAACCCTGTGGAACCTTAAAATTATCAAGATCGTGAAGTTTGCGGGCCGATCTTAGTTCCCTACTTAAATAACCTTTATATTTAACCCGATAGAGTACTTCTGCCCTCACCTCGGGCGTCTCAGAGTTAAACGAAGGCGGCAGATCAGCAGGCGTGCTATCGATATTCCTTCTTAGAACATCGCCCGCGATGCCCCCTGCTATATTAATTTTTTCCATGTATTCTACCCAGTGGTTGACCCTTTCAACTTTGTGTTGAATGCGCCCCAGGCGCTCTGGACTTACTAAGCCGTAATTAGAAATTTTAGAGTTAAGTCTCAGCTCGGCACTTCCATGATTAAATAAAAGTCTGTATTCCGCCCGGCTGGTAAACATTCGGTAAGGCTCCTGGGTTCCTTTGGTTACCAGGTCATCAATTAAAACACCAATATAAGCCTCGTCTCGTCCTATCACCATGGGAGTCAATCCTTTACAAACCGATGCAGCATTAACACCAGCCACTAAACCCTGTGCGCCAGCTTCTTCGTATCCCGACGTACCATTGATCTGACCGGCAAAGAATAAGCCCTGAACCTTCTTGGATTCTAGGGTTGGGTAAAGCTGGGTCGGCGGCGCAAAATCATATTCAACGGCATAGGCTGGCCTTAACATCACAGCATTTTCCAGTCCGGCTATAGAATGGAGCATTTCAAGCTGAACCTCGAACGGTAAGGAGGTTGAAAGCCCGTTAATATACCATTCGTTGGTATTTCGGCCTTCGGGCTCCAAAAAGAGTTTGTGGCTTTCTTTTTCCGAGAATTTAACAAACTTATCTTCAATAGAGGGGCAGTAGCGCGGCCCGACGCCTTTGATCCCGCCGCCATAGAGCGGGGAGCGGTGTAGATTGTCTTGTACAATCTTTCCGGTTAAGCCGGTAGCCTGGGTCATCCAGCAGGAGACTTGATTAGATCCAGGGGTCCAGCCGGGAAGGGTTTGGCCTGAATGTTCCACGTGGAACAAGTCACCGTCTTGACGCGTGTCATGGAAAGCAAAAAGAGTGGGGGATTGGTCGCCCGCTTGCTCCTCACATTTAGAAAAATCAATAGAGCTTCCAAGGATTCTTGGAGGGGTGCCAGTCTTGAGTCTTTGCAACTCAATACCAGCGTCTAAGAAACTGCTAGACAACGACTTAGCACTAAAGTCACCCAATCTTCCTCCCTCGGTTTTATTGGAACCGATATGCATTAGGCCCCTTAAAAA
>JBAXUJ010000059.1:0-7410 GCA_037129735.1 Opitutia bacterium
GTGAGTAAAACAGGCGGGGGTGCAAATAATAATAATCTAAAAGAGTCTAAATTAAGCTAATCGGTTAAATTATCCAACTGCACCCACCATTGAACGAGGTTGTCTTCACGTAAACCGCTGGTAATATCATTAATTAATGAAGCGGTATCTATTAATTGGAGTAGTCGTATCTGTCGTAGCGCTCGCAGTTTTATGGATCAACTATGACCGCAAATTAAATAAATCAAAAAAAGAAATAGTGATTCCCCAAGTTAGCCCACGACCCATCACCGGACTCGTCCAAGAACCTAAGAAAATTATTTCCAACGAAGCTGCGATAAAAGAGACTATCAAGCAGCTCAGTCAAAATGGCCTACCCTCTTTAAATAATCAGCAGATTCAGGGCTATCTAACCTCTAATGATCGAGACGCCACGAGCCTAGTTATTGGAAGTCGTTTAAGTAAAAACCCCGAGTTACTCAGAGAAGCGGTTACCCGATTCGGCGATAATCCAGTCGTGCAATTAGAGATGGCGCTACGCGGACCCACGCAAGAAGAACGCCAAGCCGCGCTCGATGCTTTCAAGCAACACGATCCACAAAACTCACTCTGTGATTATCTCGATTCTCTTTCGGCGTTCGAACGTGGAGATTTTTCCAAAGCTGCAGGCGGGTTAATCCAATCACTCGATAGTGGCACATTGCAGGACTACTCGCTCGTTTTATCTTCTGGGACTGAAGCTGCCTATCTGTCAGCTGGATATAATAGCACCGAAGCTCAACTCTACGCTCTCTTTGATTCTGCTCAACGCAACCAAGACACGACCGGTAAGATGGGGGCGGTCGCTGATAAATTGGGCGAACTCCGTGATCAGTATATTAAAAATAATGATATGGATGCGGCTGAGCCTACCGTGACTATCGGTTTAGACATTGGACAAAAAATCCAATCCCAAGGAAATCCTAGCTTCTTAAGCAGCTTAGTGGGTATTGATATTGAAGCGAAAATCCTGAATCAACTCGACCCCTCAACGCCGATTAATTCCGTAGGTCAAACCGCCGAAGCTCGTTTAGTTGAATTAAATCAGCAAAAAAACCTGCTCCAAACTTTGGTGCAAAAAGCACAGGACTTACCGATTAGTAAAATGACTGATGAGCAGATGAAAGACTACACACAGAGACTACGCAGTCAGGGAGAAGTAAGCGCAACTCAATGGTGGATCGACCAAAACAAATAGATTTGGGGCAAAACGGTATTTGTCTTAGGCGCGAAACTAACTAATATCAGTTTATGAGAATCGATAAAGAACTTCAGGAAAAACTGGAGATTTGGGATTGGTCGGTTCTTTTTGTTTCGGTCGTCTCACTGATATTAATTATTTGGGAGACCTTTGTTAGTCTACCACCGGACACCTTAAGTCGCTTCATTTTAATCGATCGTTACGCGTGTGCTATCTTCATGATCGATGTCTTAGTGCGTTGGCGGCGCATGGGTTGGAGCAGAAAGTATTGGAAATGGGGCTGGCTCGATGTTCTCGCCAGTATTCCGCTCGATGGTGCCTTCCGTGCCCTGCAAGCAATTCGAATCTATCGCTTCGTTCGTCTCGCTCGAATTATTTATAAATTCAAAGGCATTACCACGGGCACCACACTGAATGAAAAAATATTAGCGATGCCTGGAATTACCCTCGTGATGATTCTTTTCAGCACGACTCTCATCGTTGAAGTTGAGCGCAAAGCACCTAATGCACTGATTAAAAATGGTGGAGACGCCGTATGGTGGGCATTATCCACAATCACAACCGTTGGGTACGGAGATATTTATCCCGTAACGACTGAAGGACGCTTTATTGCGGCTGGATTAATGATGGTGGGCATCGCCCTCTTTGGTTCGATTTCCGCGTTCGTCACCTCGAAGATTATTCTTCCAAGAGAAGAACGTGATCATGAAGGCGAGCTGAGAGAAATTCGCGCTCTGCACAAAGAAATTAAAGAACTACGTCAGACCTTAATTGAGCATAATAATAATGCGTCAAAAAAGGCTGAGGTACCACCCAGCACCGATATTAAGGGACTGTAATTAGTACCTGTAGCTATCGGTCTTGAAGGGGCCGTTAGGCTTCACACCAATGTAGTCTGCTTGGTCCTTAGTTAACTTGGTGAGTTTCGCACCGAGCTTTTCCAAGTGCAAGCGAGCCACTTCTTCGTCGAGGTATTTAGGTAAGACAGAAACACTCGGCTTAGCGGTTGCACGAGTTTCCCATAAGTGAATTTGAGCGAGGACCTGATTCGAGAAAGAGGTCGACATCACATAGCTAGGGTGACCGGTGGCACAACCGAGGTTTACCAAGCGACCTTCGGCTAACATATAAATCTGTTTTCCTTTGGGGAAGGTGTAGCGATCAACCTGTGGCTTGATGACTTCTTTCTTCACGCCCTTAGCGTCATTTAAACGAGTCACTTGGATTTCGTTATCGAAGTGTCCGATGTTACAAACAATCGCTTGATCTTTCATCTTTTGCATGTGCTCGAGCGTGATGATGTCGCGATTACCGGTAGCAGTGACGTAAATATCGGTGTTACCTAAAGTGTCTTCAATGCGCACAACACGGTAGCCTTCCATCGCAGCTTGCAGTGCACAAATAGGGTCCACTTCGGCAATCTGAACGGTCGCTCCTAAACCACGCAGCGACTGCGCAGAACCCTTACCTACATCGCCATAACCAATCACGAGGGCGAGTTTTCCTGCGACCATCACGTCGGTGGCGCGCTTGATACCATCGACCAACGATTCGCGACAGCCGTATAAATTATCGAACTTCGATTTAGTAGCCGTGTCGTTGACATTAACGGTCGGCACCAAGAGTTCACCTGCTTCAAGCATGCGATAAAGACGTTTTACGCCAGTGGTAGTTTCTTCGGAAACACCCTTCCACGCGGCCACAACTTTGTGCCAGTGACCTGGACGCTCCTTAGCAACCTTCTTGAGAAGATTTTTGATAACCTGCTCTTCGTGAGATTCAGATTTAGTATTCACCCACTTGGAACCGTTTTCTAATTCGTATCCCTTGTGAATTAAAAGTGTAGCATCGCCACCGTCATCCACAATGAGTTCTGGACCATTACCATTCGGCCAGGTCAGCGCTTCCATCGTGCACTCCCAATATTCTTCTAAGGTTTCACCCTTCCAAGCGAACACTGGATAGCCCGCTTTAGCGATAGCAGCAGCGGCGTGATCTTGGGTAGAGAAGATATTACAGGAAGCCCAGCGCACATCGGCACCGAGGGCTCCTAAGGTTTCGATAAGCACGGCGGTCTGAATCGTCATGTGCAACGAGCCAGTAATACGAACGCCCTTAAGAGGCTTAGTTTTCGCATACTTAGCGCGCAGTGACATCAGTCCTGGCATTTCGTGCTCAGCGACTTGGAGCTCTTTACGGCCCCAGTCAGCAAGACTGAGATCGGCTACTTTGAAATCTGCTTTGGCAGATTTGGTGCGGGAGGGTTTTGGAGAATACATGATGATTAAGATTGTTGGTGAAGAGCTTTAACAAATTTCGCGAGGTGCTTGGTTTCTTCCCAAGGTAAACCTTTTTTACCGAAGTGACCGTAGTGCGTGCTCGCACGATAAATCGGACGACGTAAATCGAGCTGTTTAATAATCTCAGCAGGATTAAACATAAAAACTTCTTTCACTGCAGCCAAGATAGAGGCATCGGACATATTACCGGTACCAAAAGTATCTAAGTGAATACTGGTTGGTTCAGGGTGACCAATCGCATAGGCGACTTGTAATTCACAACGGTCAGCAACTCCTGAATCCACAATGTGCTTCGCAACCCAGCGGGCCATGTAAGCAGCAGAACGGTCGACCTTCGTTGGATCTTTTCCAGAAAACGCGCCACCACCGTGACGACCCATACCACCGTATGAATCGACGATGATTTTACGTCCAGTTAATCCGCAATCACCTTGTGGGCCACCAATCACAAAACGCCCAGTGGGATTGATTAAAAATTCAGTTTTCTTGTTAATTAAAATTTTGGGCAGAACCTTGTGAATGATCTGGTTGATACAGAATTTTTCAATTTGGCTGTGGCTTACGTCAGCGGTGTGTTGGGTCGAAATAACCACGTTGGTGATTTCTTTTAATTTTCCATTTTCATAACGCACCGCGACTTGTGACTTACAGTCGGGGCGAATCCATTCCGTACCACGAGCACCCGACTTACGAATGCGTGCTAATTCGCGGTTTAAGCGGTGCGCAAACATCACTGGAGCAGGCATTAATTCGTCCGTCTCGTTAGAAGCGTAACCGAACATAATCCCCTGGTCGCCCGCACCCATCTTAGAGTGCTTTTTGCCAGAGGCTTTGCGTTCATCAACCCCTTGGGCGATGTCCGGAGATTGTTTAGTTAAAAGATTAGTAAAGAAAACTTTATCAGCGTGAAACACGTCATCGTCATTCACATAGCCAATTTCACGAATGGCGGCACGAACGACTTCCTCAAAATTAACTTTGGCCTTCGTCGTTAATTCACCCGCGATAACGACGTGGTTGCTCTTCACCAGGGTTTCACACGCAACGCGCGAGAACTTATCTTGAGCAAAAACTGCGTCCAAGACGGAATCAGAAATAGAGTCAGCCACCTTATCGGGGTGACCTTCGCCCACTGATTCAGAGGAGAAGATGTAGGAGTCTTTATGATCCATAGAAGGCTATCGAAATAGAAAATGAAGGGGTGGCAAGTTCACATCAATGTATCTTGATAGAAAGATACGTCATATTCTTAATTTTTAGGCCATTATTAGGGCTTAAGGTGATGGCTTGCTCGAAACGACTAAGTTTGTAAGGGTTATTTCATGCGTGCCCAACTACCACAGCTCTTTCCTCGTCCGCGGGAACTGAGTCTCCGTGGCGGTTTTTTACCCGTTCCCAAGGTACCGCACCCAACCGCACTCTTTCTCAATAATCTACCGCAATCGATAGCTGAGGCCGAAGCCGCGCTGGATGCTAAACAAACTACCCCGTGTCGAATTGAATACACCGAAGCACTGGGATCCGAGTCTTACTATTTAGAAATCGCGACGAGCGGCATTCACTTAAAAGCACGGGACGCAGCAGGAGTATTTTACGGAGCACAGACCCTCCGACAAATCTTTGAGCAAAATCCTGAAGCCCTACCCTGCTGCGAAGTTTTAGATAGCCCCGATTTGCCGATTCGCGGATTCATGTTGGATATTTCGCGTTGTAAAATTCCAACCCAAAATGAATTTCGCCAGCTCATTCGCGCCTTGGCCCGACTTCGCGTTAACCAGTTTCAACTTTATATCGAACACAGTTTTGCGTTTCCCGGACACGAAGAAGTCTGGCGCGATGCCTCACCTTTAACGCCCGCCGAAATTGAACAGCTCGACCGTGAATGTCTAAGCCTCGGCATCGAACTGGTTCCTAATTTAAATACGTTTGGACACATGGAGCGCTGGCTCCGTCATCCTAAGTACCGCTCGATGGCGGAATGTCCTGAGGGCTGGATTCATCCCTTAACACAGCAGTTTAAACCTATTCCTGGTACCTTAAAGCCTGACGACGATTCTTTAAAATTCATTGGTGAACTTCTTGATAAATACCTACCTCACTTTCGGAGTCGTCAGGTAAATATCGGTGGCGATGAACCTTGGGAACTGGGTCAAGGCTTTAGCAAAGAAGCCGTTGCACAAAAAGGTAAGCATACGGTTTATATTAATCATCTTAAAAAGATCTGTCAGTTAGTTGAGTCACGCGGACGCACTCCACAATTCTGGGGTGACATTTTACTCGAAGATTTAAATCTCGCGAGTGAAGCCCCGGTCTTAGCGATGCCCGTGATTTGGGGTTACGACGCCGGTCATCCGTTTAATCAACAAGCGGAGAGACTCAACTCACTCGGACGATCCTACCTCATCGCTCCGGGAACTAGCACCTGGCAAAGTTTTACGGGTCGACTCGATAATGCACTGACCAATCAAGTGGAAGCCGTTGGTGCTGCGATTAAACATCAAGCCCAAGGTATTCTGATTACATCATGGGGAGATAATGGAAATCACCAACCCTGGCCTACACAATGGCTTCCACTTGCAAGTGGACTCGCTCAAGCGTGGTGTTTCGCTGCGAATCAAAAAGGTGATTTCGATAAAGCCTGCGCGATTCTGGGTAATCTTAATAACGATGATGCCGCATTAACCGCCAACGTGCTTCAACACATTGGTCGACTGGATTCGACTATCCAAAAATCTATTCGCAATAAGAGTTTAACTTGGGAACTGCTGACCACTTCGAAGGAAAATCTACCCGAAGTATTAAAAGACGTTAGCCCCAATGAGCTCAATGAATCACTGGATCATCTAGAAAAAGGTCGTCAATTAGCTGAAGGTATCAGCGATGAGTGCGTAAGGTCAGAAATTATTTTAGGCATAGACTGTGCAATCGCGGGAATCCGTCGCGCCCAAAACAAGCCACTCGGTAGCCAAGAAAGAGATCAGCTCATTACCGAATATAAACGAGTATGGCTTAAACGAGCTCGCGTGGGCGGACTCGAAGAAAGCCTGTCTAACTTAATCTAATTACTCTCCGCCTTTGCGTGCTTTGCCGGTGGAAGAGAAAAACTCTTTCACGCGAGCTCGGAGATAATCACGATTAAGTTTTGCGATAACATCGAGGGTAATGCCCTTGGGACAGTGGGCTTGGCACTCACCATAATTAGTGCAGTTACCAAAGCCGGCGTCATCCATCGTCTTAACCATCGCTAAGGTGCGACGTTCACGCTCGGGCTGACCTTGAGGTAAAATATTGAGGTGATTAATTTTGGCACCGACGAAAAGCATTGCGGACCCATTTTTACAGGAAGCCACGCAAGCACCACAGCCGATACATTCAGCGGCGTCCATGGCTTCATCCGCAATCGGCTTAGGAATTAAAGTGTTGTTCGCTTCGGTAGCTGAGCCCGTACGCACGGTGATGAATCCGCCTGCTTGAATCACTTTATCAAAGGCAGAACGATTTACCGCTAAGTCTTTGAGCACAGGGAAAGCACGAGCGCGCCAAGGTTCGACGGTGATGGTTTCGCCATCGCGGAAATTACGCATGTGCAGCTGACAAGTAGTAACGCCAGGAATGGGCCCGTGGGGCATGCCATTGATGGTCATCGAGCACATTCCGCAGATACCTTCGCGGCAGTCATGATCGAAAGCGATGGTGTCTTTACCTTCGCGGATGAGTTGCTCATTGAGCATATCCATCATTTCTAAGAAAGACGCTGATACGGGAACGGCGGCGAGAGAGTATTCCTCGAAGTGACCTTCACCTCCGCGGAGTTGACGCCAAACGCGTAAACGCAGGGCTAAAGTGCGTTCGCTGTCATGTGAGGATTGTTCGGATGGCTTAACCATAAAA